>NZ_PJBR01000106.1:0-14271 GCF_002863625.1 Pseudoalteromonas sp. MelDa3
AATTTAGCGGGCTTTTTTTATTTGTTAATTAAGCTTATACCAACCTGCTTATATAGTTAGTATTGAACCTAAATAAACTTAACAGTAGTAATCCTAATAAACCTGCCAATGATCCGCCACTTGAACCAGAACTACTTTGTTGCTTTTGCACTGTAAGAGATAACTCTTTAGCAAAAGTGTCATTTGTTTGAGTGTCAGTAACATTCAACGTTACACTAAATGCCCCGTCAGTTTGATAAGTATGCCTTGGGTTTTGTAAGTTTGATACCGCACTGCCATCACCAAAATCCCAACTGTAAGTATAACTATTAAAGCCGCCGGTTACTTGCGCATTAAATTGAGCGCTTAAATCATTTACTGTAACGTTTGCGTCTATGCTAAGCGGAACAGTTGCCGTTACATCAACCGCTTTAGTTTGCTCCGTGCCTTCGTTATCTGTCACTGTAAGCGTTACTTGGTAATCACCAGAGTATAAATAATTATAAGTGAGCGATTGCGTCGTTAAAGTACTTCCATCCCCTAGCTGCCAATTATAAGTATACGGTGCGACTCCACCTGTAAACGAAGCTTGAGCTGTTAATATTCCTTGGTTTATTTCATATTCAATTTCATTTACAGATAATGGCTCAGCTAATGTAACTTGAGCTACAGCTACTTGCTGTGAAGTATCATTACTTGCCATAAACTCAACGCTATAGGTGCCATAGTCTTGGTATTCATGAGTAGGCGTTAACTCTGTGCTTGAGCTACCATCGTCAAAATTCCACGTGAATTTATCCGCTGGCGTGAGTGCAAAACCTTCTACATTAAAATTAACGATTAAACCTGTTTTGGTAAAATTAATACCTTTAGTAACATCGTAATTAAGCTCTACTTCTATATCTTCACTATCAGCTGACTGGCTTATAATATTAAACCCAAAGCCAACCTGTGGAAGGGCAACGCCCGATGACTGTTGCGCTGAAAAGCTATAGTCGGTTTTATCAGTAAATTCTGTAATAGCTGATAAATCATCATCACCTAATCCAGCTCGCTGTGGATATAAACTAAAAGCAGCATCACGAATTTGAATTGCTGAAGCAGCCGGAGTTTGCGTACTGCCTTTATTTATCGAGCGCTGATCAGCATCTACCACTAATGCAAAACCACTACCTGGATGCTCTGTCGTGTTGTTATCTGCTTGAGATTCATTGCTATACCACAATAATAATCCCGGTGAGTACTGCTCTGCTTGCAAACTACTATCAACGCCTGTGTATGAACGCAATTGTAAATAGTAATGTGATGGCGATGCATATGTGTAACTACCTATTTTTTCAAAGCCATTAAACTCGGTGTTAATTTGATCTTGTGCATTATTTTGCCAAATTAAAGTATCACTTTGCACAATACGCATATCATCCACAACAAAACCATAATAATGTGTGTTCGCATCTGTTATGTATTCAATTTTTAGATCAATGATTTGCCCAGCATAAGCTGATAAATCAAACTTATGAGTTAAATAGCCGTTAGGCTGCTTAGCATCACTATTAAAAAATGAATCACCTGATATATACGGACCAATGTCACCATAGTATGGGTTTATTGCTTGCGTATAATTACTAGCAATAGGCTCCCCATTTACTTTTACCTGTACTAAATCATAGTCGCGCTCAATACTGTAATAAGCAATAAAGCTTAAAGTAAGTGCCTCAGTTGTGTTTGGTAGCGTTACTGTATTAACTAAGCTGTTACTAACATTGTCGCCCGTATTTGAATAGTATTGAAAATCGCCTTCTACTGGCGTTTTAAATTTTTCGAGTCGAGATGGCAGTGTTATTTTTATTTGGCTTTGTAGTTGTGAATTACTCGCAGTATTAATTAATGTTTGCTGTGCGTTAGCATCTATCTCATCCATATCAAGCGTGAGCTGATTAACCCAATTACCCTGGTATCGATTTTGTAAATATTCAAGCGCATAAGGGCTAAACATAACAGGCTCTGAACCTCGTGGCGAACCTGCCCAACTTCCTGTCGACATAACTGACCAAGACGCAACAGGCTCACCTACCGTGTTAGATTGTAAGTCGTATTCATCTAATAATCCCAAGTCATGCCCAAACTCATGCACCACCACGCCAATCCCAGCATCAATTGGATTAATTGTGTAACCAAAGAGTTTAATACTGCTGCCTGCAATCTCGCTCGGCCCGCTATTTTCATCAAATACATAATAGCGGTGCGACCAAATAGCGTCGGTGCTTAGGTAACCGCCACCTGCTTCCTCGCCAATACTAGAATGAAAAATCATTACATGGTCAATAATGCCATTGGGTTCGTTAATAATTCCATCGCCATCAACATCATCTAAATCAGTTAAATCATAGTCCGCTAAATTAATATTAAACTTTGCAACCGCCTTCTCCACAGCCTCTTTGACTAAAGCGGGCGCATTTTTATCACGCGTACTGCCTTGGCGTTCACCATATATTTTTGCATTACTATCAGCGGTTACCCAGCCATATACCTGCCCGTTAAAGTTTAAGCTATTACCAGACGCTGCTTTATAATAATCTGCAGCCGTTGATAAGCTTTGTCCATCAGGGCCCGCATAACCTTGAGTATTAAAAAGCATTTGCTGATAGTGTTCAGTTGAATAATCAGCGTAAAACATGTCGGTGTCTTGCTCTACAAGTCGATTATCGTCATGTTTGAGGTCAGGAAAATCAATTAAGATAGCTAACACTTTTACATCATTAACGCTTTGATCAGGCACTAGCGACGTTGAAAAAGCGGCTTGTTGTTTATTTGTGTTTGAAAAATCCGTAGAGGAGGATTTAAATTGCCTAAAGCCATTTTTAATTGAGTGATTGGCAACTTCTTTGTTACTCATATATGACTTAAATGAACTATCTAACTCACTAGAGGATATTTGGTCTCTTTTTTTAAGCCAATATAAAATACGTTCCTCGTTAGTTATACCAACATCATGCGGGCTTAAATTATTAGCCGCTACTATAGGGCTTAATAGCGTAGTTAAAAGCGCAATTAACGTCACTTTTTTCACTGTGTTTTCCTCAAACATAATTATGTAGTAATCATACCTAATAATAGAAATTTAAACATGCGATAAGAACATATAGTTAACATGTGCAATAAAGGTTAATGGTCTGTCACACTCTTTTATAACTAAAATCAAACACACAACCTAAAACGCATAATTTCTGCTAGTTAACTCAGTTAAATACAGTATTTCTGAAGATTTAAATTAAAAAAAGCTACAAAACGAATTTAAAATGCAAAAAACCACTTTCAAGGTTGACATAAGGGTTCAAAACCCTTAAAAATAAACCTATACAGAATTTTTAATTTAAAAGCAGTGTTTTGCTAAGTAGAGTAAAAACTATGAACACACAAATTAACCTTTTAGTCGTACTCGTACTGGTCTTAGTTATAAGCCCAGCGGGGATGTATTAAAAGGTGATACTGCTTTTTAAAAACCCTCGCACTACGCGGGGGTTTTTTTATGCATAAAAAAAGCGCACAGAGGAATGAGGATGAGCAAACAAGAATATAATGGCTCTGAACTAGTAGTTCAGGCATTAAAAGAGTTAAAGGTAAAATACATATTTGGCTACCCCGGTGGTTCGGTTTTAGACTTATATGATGCACTTTTTCAGCAAGATGATATTGAGCATATATTAGTACGTCATGAACAAGCTGCCACACATATGGCTGATGGTTATGCTCGTGCTACTGGAGACGTTGGTGTTGTACTTGCAACCTCAGGCCCTGGCGCTACAAACTGTATAACGGGTATTGCAACGGCCTACATGGATTCAATTCCTATGGTTGTATTGTCAGGCCAAGTGCCTACAAGTTTAATTGGTGACGATGCATTCCAAGAAACTGATATTGTTGGCTGTTCTCGCCCTATAGTTAAACACAGCTTTAACTGTAGAAGTGCCAAAGAAATCCCAACAATCTTAGCTAAAGCCTTTTATATAGCCAGTACAGGTCGTCCTGGACCTGTTGTAGTTGAGCTTCCTAAAGATATGCTTAACCCTGCTATAAAGTTTGAATACGAATTTCCTAAAACAACAGAGCTAAGAACATACAGCCCTAATACTAAAGGGCATTCAAAACAAATTCGTAAAGCGGTAACAACTATTCTAGAGGCCAAAAAACTGGTTATCTATTCTGGCGGTGGTATTGTTATTTCAAATACGTCAGAGCAATTAACGCATTTAGTTGAGTCGTTAAATGCGCCCATTACCAATACACTAATGGGGCTTGGCGGCATATCAGGTGTACATCCAAACTTTGTAGGTATGCTAGGCATGCACGGTACGCTTGAGGCCAACAAAGCAATGGCAAACGCCGATGTGATTTTAGCGCTTGGTGCTCGTTTTGATGATCGAGTAACTAATAACGTTAAAAAGTTTTGTCCAAATGCCACAATTGTACATGTAGATGTAGATCCAACTTCAATTTCAAAAACAATCAAAGCGCATATACCGGTTGTAGGTTGCTTAGCAACAGTACTAGAACAACTACAAACGGGTATTGATAAAAGCCCAATTAAAATAGATCGCAGCGCGCAAGAAGATTGGTGGCGCCAGATTATCAGCTGGCGTGAACAAAAATGTTTAAGCTACAACACAGATGGCGACAAAATTAAGCCACAAGCCGTTATTGAAGCTGTTTATAAAGCCACTAATGGCGATGCTTACGTAAGTTCTGACGTTGGTCAGCACCAAATGTTTGCAGCGCAATATTACCCATTTAAGCATCCTCGTCAGTGGATAAATTCAGGCGGCCTAGGCACTATGGGCTTTGGCTTACCTGCTGCTATGGGCGTAAAATTAGCCTTTCCTGATAAAGAATCTGTATGTATTACGGGTGATGGCTCTATTCAAATGAATATTCAAGAGCTATCTACCTGCTTGCAGTACAACCTAGCTGTAAAAGTTGTATCACTCAATAACCGCTCTTTGGGTATGGTACGCCAATGGCAAGATATGGTTTACGGCGGTCGTCATTCATCATCTTACATGGACTCACTGCCTGATTTTGTTAAGTTGGTTGAAAGCTACGGGCATGTGGGTATTAAAGTAAACACACTTGATGAGTTACAACCTGCAATCGATAAAGCTATGAGCATAAACGATCGTTTAGTCTTTTTAGATATTCTTGTAGACGAGAAAGAACATGTATACCCAATGCAAATCAAGTTAGGTGGCATTGATGAGATGTGGTTACGTAAAGGAGTAAAAGCATAATGCGTCGTATTTTATCTATTCTATTAGAAAACGAACCAGGTGCACTGTCGCGTATTGTTGGGCTTTTTTCACAACGTGCATACAACATTGACAGCCTAACTGTTGGCACAACTGATGATCAGTCGTTATCACGTATTACCATTACCACCATGGGTGATGACAGAGTGGTTGAGCAGATCACAAAACAAGTTAACAAATTAGTCGACGTGCTTAAAATTATCGATTTAACAGAAATGAGTCACATTGAGCGAGAGTTATTGCTTGTTAAGGTATTTGCTCAAGACGAGACGACTCGTGCAGCGGTTACCCGCGTAGTTGATGTGTTTCAGGGTGTTATTTTAGATATGGGCCGACAAAGCTATAGCCTGCAACTAGTGAGCAGTACAGACAAAATAGAATCGTTTTTAGACACACTTCGCCATGAAACCGATATTATTGAAGTTGTACGTTCTGGTGCTGTTGGCATTGGCCGAGGCGATAAAGCCTTAAAAGCATAAATTTATAATATAAAGGCATCAATTGATGTCTTTATTAAACATAAAAAAAAAGAGCTAAATAGCTCTTTTTTTATTTTAATTCGTTAAACCTATTAAGGGTTTACTTGGTCTTTAAGACCTTTACCTGCTTTAAAGCTTGGGATAGTTGCCGCTGCGATTTGGATCTCAGCACCCGTTTGTGGGTTACGGCCAGTGCGAGCTGCACGTTCTTTTACTGAGAAAGTACCAAAACCAACTAATGCTACTGAATCACCTTCTTTTAAAGAAGAAGTTACAGCACCTGTAAACGCGTCAAGAGCACGAGTAGCAGCGGCTTTAGAGATTTCTGCATCAGTAGCAATTTTTTCAACTAATTGAGCTTTATTCATTGTTAGATTCCTATTCGTTATTATTTTGCCTTCGCAAAACCTATCTTTATGCATTTTTAAAGAGTTAGCAACAGCAAATTGCATTTTTTGCTTAAATTCTTAAAAAATGAGTAAAATTTAAATAATTCTCGGTAGAATACAGCGTGTTGGGTTAACAAAGACTTAATTTGAGTACAATTTTGGCGCAAGTTAAGCAACTGGGTAAATAAGCTATATTTTTTCGATAACTAAGGTCACTTCCCCGACCTCGACTCCAAACTTAACAATAGATGTGCGGTTTATCAAGCGCGATTGTGTAACCAGGTACATCCAATCGTCAAAATTCACTTCTAAAGTACTGCCATCGTATGGAAGCTCTACATCATAATTCCAATGAAATACGCTGCCGTCACTTTTGCCTTTTGCTGTACCTATAACATCAGCTGCTGTCCCCGTTAAACTATTGTCTTCATTTAATGTTATTTTCCAGATTCGCTTTTGGGTTTCGCCATCATCATAAATAAAGTCTTCTTCAATAACGCCCTGGTTACCGTCCCAAGTCGCATTCATATCTACGACAAGCTTTCGGGTCAATTCGCCTTTAAAGTCTTGTACAACACCATAGGCTTTCAAATTTCCGCTAAAAAACGTTTTAAAGTCGAAATTTGGCGATGTATTTTTATAATGTTCAACATTTGGTGCCGAACAGCTAATTAAAAGTAGAGCCGAGAGGCTCATAACAGCTGCTTTTAACGTGTTTAATATGTTCATATTAATTCCCTAATAATTGCTTTCGTAGTTTTGGCTCAGAGGTTTTTTCATCAAGCCAAATAGCTAAAAAGTCACTCGAAAATTGAGGTTCATCAATTTCACCCATTTTTTCATCATTATGATAAAAAGTGCTCATACCTTGCTCATTTGTCACCAATGTTAGTGAGTCACCCTTTTTTATATCAGGCCAAATAGACAACAATTTACTGTCGTATTTATCTGCCAGCCCTGTTTTTCCAAGATGTTCCCACTGCTCATTTGTTGCTTTTACTATTTCTTTAGCGTCAAAGTCACGTAAATAGGTAAGCTTAAACTTAACAGGATGTGTTCCTGCGCTGTAATTACCTGAAGGGGTAAATAGCACGGCGTCATATACATCCCAAAATAAATACTCCATTCGTGCTTCGCCTACTTTATTAAATTGTGTGTTAGCTAAAACAATTGAAGTGGTAAGTAAATAAAAAGTAACTGCCTTTAGTAAAAATTTCAAAATAAGCTCCCTTTGAGTCAATGGGTAATGTTACGAAATAGAAATTGTGGAAGATCAGCGATTGATAAATAACTTGATTTTTTGGTTTATAAAAAGAATAACAGTAAACACTGTAGACCAAAGCGCCCCGTAAACGAGCCAGAATTGCCATAAAGGTAAACCTAAACTTATTACTTCAAAGCGCGCTCCAGCCCAATAACTTGCTGGTGCAAATGCCATACATACCAAAAAGGCCTGCCAAAGCTTTAATTTACTCAAAAAAACCATAGAGGTATTCAAAGAAAGTAATAATGCAGCCCATAAAAAGACGAGCCATAGAGGGAAGGGATAAACTTTAAATTCTAACAAGCCTAACTTTACCGCTATAAATTCTAACAATAGTGCTAAAGGTAGGGCTTTAATTAACAGTAAGGAGTCTTGTTTTTTCTGCTTTGACAAACAAAACATTAAAACAATAATCAAGCCACTAAAAAGTAGCGAATTGGCTTCAAGCAGCAGTGATAAAAACCACACTGCTTGAAATAAAACAAAATTAGTAACCGAGCGCAATATCATCGTTATCACTAGTAAAACGAGGTTTACGCGCCATTAAATGTACCGTACTTGTTGCTCTGGCTCTAAACGCACCTTCACAATAAGCAAAATAAAATAACCATAAACGATAAAAGCGTTCATCAAATTTAGAGCGGTCTAAATCAGGCCAGCTTTTTATAAAACGGGTTCGCCAATCTGCTAATGTTCGTGCGTAGTGAGCGCCAATATCATTAACAGTGTGAATAACCATATCGGTATTATTTTTAATCTGCTCACTCATTTCGTTAAGCGATGGCAAACATCCGCCCGGAAAAATATACTGCTGAATAAAGTCAGAGTTTTTTAAGTAGTGCTTATAACGCTGATCGCCAATAGTAATTGCTTGTATAAGCATGGCACCATCGTCTTTTAGGAGCTCACCACACTGAGTGAAAAAGCTCGGCAAATAATCATGACCAACCGCTTCTATCATTTCGATAGAAACAAGCTTGTCGTATTTACCTTTTAGTAGTCTGTAGTCGAGCTTAAGTAATGTTATTTTACTTTCAAGACCAAGCTCAACAATCTTGTTAGCTACATAATCATGTTGCTCATCAGATATGGTTGTTGTTGTTACATGGCAATCGTAATGTGTGGCTGCATATATAGCAAATGCCCCCCACCCTGTACCAATTTCGATTACTGAATCATTTTTTTGAAGCTCAACTTGCTCACAAATGCGTTTAAGCTTGTATTGTTGAGCCTCTTCAAGTGTCGCTTCTTTTGTAGGATATACAGCACTTGAGTAAAGCATTTCTTTACTTAAAAATGATTCGTACAAATCATTACCTAAGTCGTAATGAGCAACAATATTTTTCTTAGAACCCGATTCTGAATTTTTGTTTTTTATGTGATTAAATCGGTGTGCGATATTACTAAGAAATGCGAATTTTTTTTCAAACTCATCGAGTTGCTTTTCGTTTATAGCAAATATCTCAATGAATGAAGTTAAGTTGTCACAAGACCAATGTCCCAAAATATACGCTTCGCCAGCGCCAACGCTTCCAGATAACGCAAACGCTTTATACATAGCTTTATCATTAACTGTTACTGTTGCTTTTAACGCAGACGATACATCACCAAAAACTGTACGCTCATTTCCTTCAATTAAAACAACTTGACCTGTTTCAATTGACGAAAAGGCTTTAGTCACTAATTTTTTATATATATTAGTTAACCAACTAGTGCTTTGTTCGCAATTTAAGCTCGACACTTTATCCATTAAAATACCTATTAATTGTCCTGACTACCTATGTGCTTTATGGCTTACCTGAGTGACCTAAAAAAGGCACTCGCTTTATAAACAACTTTAATGCTTGATAATAAATACCTTTGAAAATAGACCATGTCATGGCCGGAAAACGTTTAAACAACTTATTAATCTCTTCGTTAGTGAGGTCTTTACGTTTCAAGCGAAGTGTTGCATCAAATAATAACTCTTCATTTCGCTTATTTTCAATGTGTATCAATGTTTTATCAGGCGATTGTTTAACATGCCAATGATAGTTCATATCCAGATTCATAAAAGGTGATACGGAAAAAACCTTCTTAAAGTTCACTTTTTTTTCTAAAGGGACTAAATAATAATGACGTTCGTTCCATGGCGTATTACTCACTTCAGCTATCATATACTTAAAACGGGTGTCGTTGTGGCCAAAAAAGTAAAAATTAACAGGGCTAAAATACACACCAAAACAACGAAGCTGCCCTAACATGTAAATATGAGAAAAGGTTTCAGTAATACCTAAATTGGCAAGTTGATCATGCGCACGCTCAATAAGAGGTCGTTTAGCAAGTTCTGAAGTGTCTTTAAGATAATCAGCTTCATTAAATTTTAACGCTTTTAAGCCTGACGTACCTATGTGTTTATGCACACCATTTAGTTGTTGAGGATTATTTAAATCTACCCACATCATATACAAAGGGTAACTAAAACGATGTTCTTTAACAGCAAAACGGCGATGTTTTATATCGCCTAAATACACTGCACTAGTCAAATTCGACCCCAAGTTGCTTGGCTACATCTACACCACTGTGTACGCCATCTTCATGAAAACCATTGTACCAATAAGCACCACAAAAATAACTATTGTTTTGTCCATCAATACTGTGTTTAAGCTTTTGAGCAGCAATTGACTCTTGGTTAAATACAGGGTGATGATAAGTAAACTCGCGCAAAATTTTACTTTGGCTTATTCCTTCAAGGTGATTAAGCGTTACACAAAACTGTGTATCCGATTGTATACCTTGCAAAATATTCATTTGGTAAGTAACAACAGCTGCTTTATCAGTGTTGTTATTAAGTAGGTAGTTCCAACTTGCCCATGCCGCTTTTCTATCTGGTAAAAGGCTTGTATCGGTGTGCAGCACAACTGAGTTTTCAGTGTAAGCTATTGCACCCAATACTGACTTTTCTTGCTCAGTCGCATCACCAAGTAGTGCAAGCGCCTGATCTGAATGACAAGCAAATATTACTTTATCAAATTTACTTTGCTCACCATTGGCAAACTCTATTGTTACTTCATCATTTTGACGCGTAACAGATTTAATATCTGTATTAAGTTTAATTTTATCAGCAAAGCCTCTGATCAGTGGCTTAATGTACTGACGAGAGCCACCTGGTACTACATACCACTGTGGTCTGTTTGTTACATCTAAAAGGCCATGATTAAAGAAGAACTTAACAAAAAATTCAACGCCTACATTTTCCATTTCTTTAATACTGGTAGACCAAATAGCTGCGCCCATCGGAAGAATATAATGGTATTTAAAAAAGTCATTAAAGTGATTGTCACTAAGCAGTTGCCCTAATGATTGATCAGATTGGTAATCATCTTTTTCATGTAGTGCTTTACACAGTTTGTTAAACCTAACAATGTCGTACAATAATCGCCAAAACTTAGGTCTAAAAATATTACGACGCTGTGCAAACAGGCTTGTAAACGTATGGCCATTGTATTCAAAGCCAGTGGCTTCGTTATGAACACTAAAGCTCATTTGGGTTGTTTGTTTATCTACACCAATACGCGATAGTAACTTTTCAAAGTATGGGTAAGTTCTGTCATTAAATACAATAAAGCCAGTATCTATTGCGTATTTTATGCCGCACACATCAACATCAACCGTTGCAGTGTGGCCACCGATATAATCATTTTTTTCAAATACGGTTACATCGTAATGTTTATGAAGCAAATGCCCACATGTTAAACCAGATACACCAGTTCCTATTATTGCTATTTTTTTCAACGGGCTAATCCTTTTGCGATTTTAAGCCAAATTGGGAGTGGTAAAATACGTAATGCTTTTAATATAAGTGTAAAACGGTACGGAAAGTGAACATCTTTTCGGCGCTTATGTATTCCCTTAATCATATAGTCTGCGGCTTTTTCAGCGGTAACGGCCATAGGCATCGGGAAATCATTTTTATTAGTAAGCGGAGTTTTCACAAAGCCAGGGTGAACTAAAGTCACATCAACATCATCTAAATCAACAGCTAAGCTTTTTGCTAAGTAACTTACACCCGCTTTTGATGCACCATAAGCTTCTGAACGAGGTAGCGCAAGATAGGTAACACTTGAGCTGACCAAAACAAGCTGACCACCTGAATTTATTTTAGGAAGTAGCGCCTCAAGGCAATACCCCATAGAGAGTAAATTTACGTTTATTACACGTTCAAACAATGCACTATCAAAGTTTCGTGCGTCATCTATGTATTCACAGTTACCCGCGTTTAAAATAACACGGTCAAAATGAGGAAAGCCAACTGTCGACTCTTTAATGTCTTGTAGATTAGTTGCATCAAATTTACATGCTTGAATATTGTCGTATTTAGCAAGCTCAGCGAGCTTTTCACTATTACGGCCACAAGCTATAACAGTGTCTCCCAACTGCGCATATTTAATTGCTAACTGCTCACCAATACCAGAAGTAGCACCCGTTATAAGTGTGATCATAATTAACCTGCCCTTTTATCAATTAGCTTTATAACACTACCAAGTAAAGGAATATGTTTGTACAGCAACTCGCCCACATTAAAGTAGTCTCTGTGCTTGATAATTTTGCCGTCTTTAAAAATAAGCTTGCTATGACCTTCTACCGAAATAGTTTTACCTGATGAAAGCTTTGGATGTGCATAGTGCATAGTCCAATAAATAAAAGCATTGTTTCCGCTATTAAACGAATCACTAATATCAAACTGGCAATGCTTAACATTGCTATATAAGTTAGCAAAGTACCTGCGCAATTGTACAATGCCGTTAATTTCATGCATTGGGTCTATAAACTGTATGTTGTCACAGTAAATATCACTCAATAAATCAAGATTAGTGCTATCAAGCTGTTGGTATATTTCAACAAATTTATCTACTGGTAACTGGTTATCCATATCACACCTTAAATGCAGCAAGTGCACGTTCTCGTGCCGCTTTATGATCAACTATTGCTGGCCAGTAACATTCCTTATCTTTACCTATTGCGGCTAAATAAGTGTGTGGAAAATGAATGTGTTTATCTGGCACGTTTTCAAGCTCTGGCAAATACTTACGGATAAACTTGCCAGTTGGATCAAAGCGCTCGCTTTGTCTGATAGGGTTAAAAACTCTAAAGTAAGGCTGAGCATCACACCCGGTACTTGCAGCCCACTGCCAGCCACCATTATTTGAGGCTAAATCGCCATCAATTAGGTGCTGCATAAAAAAGCGCTCACCTTCGCGCCAGTCTATTAATAAATGCTTAGTTAAAAAGCTCGCAACAACCATACGTAAACGATTGTGCATCCAACCGGTTTGCTTTAGTTGTAGCATTGCAGCATCCACTAACGGGTAACCTGTACGCCCTTCACACCATGCTGTAAATTCATTTTCGCTTTTACGCCACACTACGGCGTTATACTTTTCGTTAAAGTTATCACCGCGCGAAAGCTTCGGAAATTCAGCTATTAAATGCCTGTAAAATTCGCGCCAAACAAGCTCGTTAATCCACGTAAACGTTTTACTTTTTGACGTAGTTAAAATATCAGGATAACGCTGCTGAATATTAATAAGCAGCTGTTTTGTGCTTACAATACCAAGTGCTAAATACGGGCTTAAACCTGATGTGCCTTTTACGCTGGGTATATCACGCTGATCATCGTAGCTTGTAAGTTTGTCACATATAAAGTTATCGACCACAGTAGAAAGTGTTTCGTCGTCAACCGGCCACTTATCTGAGCATCCATTACTTTTTAGTAAGTCGCTTTCATCAAATTTTATTGGATCAGAAGTTAAAGGCCATTGAGGCAAACTAAAGTGTGTATCTTGATGCTGCTTTAACCATGCTCGCTTAAATGGAGTAAACACTTTATACATTTCATTACTTTGATTTTTAACCGTTCCAACAGGTGCAATTAAATCACCTTCGTACAAAGTAAAAGTAATTGAAAGCTCATCGCATTCGTGCAAAATTGCTTTATCGCGGTTTACTTCATTAAGCTCATATTCTGTATTAGCAATTACGTGTTTTACATCGTTTGATTTACAAAAATCAATAAGCTCACGCGTACAATCACAAAAGCTTGGCGCTTCAATAATATGTAAAGTAATACCGTAATCAGCAAGTTGGGATTGAAGGTAAGTAACTCGGCGCTTGAGTAGGTCAATCTGAATAGGCGCAGTTTGGTGTTGTTGCCACTGTTTTTCAGACACAAAAAAAATGGCGTGTTTAGCGCCATTGTTTAGCGCTTGAATTAACGCTTCGTTAGAAAAAAGGCGCAAATCGCGCCTAAACCAAAATAATGTATCCATTAAATACCAAATCGTAGTTTTAAATCGTGAGGGTAAGGGTTAAAAAACACTTGTTTTTCAAGGTACTCATTTGGGTGAACCTTCAAATGATGTTTTAACAAGGTAAGTGGTACATACAATGGCACCAAACCTTCGCGGTATTCATCTATCGCATCACGAAGTTCTTGTTTTTCAACCTTCGATAAATCAGTTTTAAAGTAACCTTGTAAATGCATTAGCGTGTTGCAATTATTTCTTCGAGAAGCCGGTTTTTTAAGACCCGTCATCAAACCTAAAATATATTCATCAGCAACTGCATTTATATCATCACCTACATAAGTTCCCAGCAGGTTACCCAAATCACGATAAGCTTGATAATTATGAGCCATCAACAAGTACTTATACTGAGAGTGAAATTGAGTAAGCTTATGAACCGTAAGCGGCTCTTGTACTAACTTTTGCCAGTTTTTAAATACGTAAATTCTCATTACAAAGTTTTCACGTAAATGCATGTCGTTTAAACGTCCGTTTTCTTCACATGGCAATAATGGGTTGTGCTTCATTATTTGC
>NZ_PJBR01000107.1:0-14249 GCF_002863625.1 Pseudoalteromonas sp. MelDa3
AGTTAGCTGCTTTTAATAAAATAATCAGCATGCAATAATCGCCGCCCTCATAAAAAAAGTTATAGGGCTTTATCCAAATACAAACTGTATTTGGATAAAACTACATTGTATTTAATTACTATAAAATGTTCTCTGGGAATCAAATGAAACGTCATAATTTACTTTCTACTAGCATTAAATGTGCATTAATTACTGCTGCTGCAACAGCAAGTAATTCTGTGCTTGCACAAGATGAGCAAGCAACAAAAATTGAACGTGTTGAAGTAACGGGTTCACGTATTTTACGTGAAGGTGCGATTGCGCCTGCACCAGTAACCGTTATAAGCGGCGAGCAGCTAATGAACACTGGCGCTGTAAACATTGGTGAAGCGCTAAATAACTTACCTGCACTTGGCAATACATATTCTATGGCTAACTCAGGCCGTTTTATTGGTACTGCGGGTTTAAATATTCTTGATTTACGTAACATGGGTACAGATCGTACTTTGGTACTTGTAAATGGTAAGCGTCATGTATCAAGCTCTGCAGGTTCTCAATCTGTAGATACCAACACTATTCCAAGTGTATGGGTTGAACGTGTAGAGATAATTACTGGTGGTGCATCTGCTGTATACGGTGCTGATGCGGTAACAGGTGTTGTTAACTTTATATTAAAAGACAACATTGAAGGCATGGATTTTAGCGTTACACGTGGTTTTGCCGATCTAAACAGCTACAACAACGAAAAAGCAACCTTCTCGTACGGCTCTAATTTTGATAACGACCGTGGTAATGCAGCTTTTGCTATAGAGTACTCAGGCCAAGATTCATTAAATGCGCTTGATCACCCTTGGACTAGCACATCTTTTAGAAGCTTACATAATCAAGCACAAACTGATAGCAATAAAGATAGTAGTGCTTTTCCGGATGACATTTTAACGCCGAACGCCGGTCTTTATGCTATTAATAACGCGGGTGTTTACGCACTTGAAAATACTTTATTTACCAATAGCTTTAACCCTGATGGCAGTGCGCGTGACTTATACATAGGCGATAACGTTGATGGCACAGCATGCGCTAACTGTGACTTTTTTAACTTAGGCCAGTTTGAAGAGATTCAGCCTGAGTTTGAACGTTACAACGTAAATTTTAAAGTTAACTACGATGTTACCGACGACTTAAACGTTTACTTTGATGCTAAATATGTAAATAGCCAAGGCGAAAGCATTGGCCAACCAGCATATTTCTACCGCGACGATGAAAACAGCATTAGAATTGACAACCCTTACCTAGACCCAGCCATCAAAGCGCGCATGGAAGACCAAGGTGTTGATTCGATAATGGTTAACCGCATGATGAGTGACCTCGGCCGTCGTATAGAAAACAACACCCGTGAAACAACACGTTTTGTTACCGGCTTAAAAGGCACTGTATTTGATGATTGGGAATTAGATACCTCTATAGTATACGGCCAAACTGATCTAGAGCGTGAAAACGGCGCTAACATGATTTTAGCTAATTACTTTAATGCGCTTGATGCCTTTGAAGATACAAATGGTAATGTTGTTTGTCGTAGTGCAGCAGCCCAAGCTGATGGCTGTGTGCCTGTAAATATTATGGGGTTTGGTGCGCCATCTCAACAAGCCATTGATTACATTAATACGGTATCTGTTGGCACTTCAACTATTAAGCAAACAGTTATTTCTGGCTCACTTGCTAATGGTGCTATTTTTGAATTACCAGCGGGCTATGTAGGTGTTGCATTTGGTGCTGAGTACCGTAAAGAAGAAAGCGAAACTAAAGAGCCTGATAACGCAGAAGGTACGTTTTTCAACGCACTGGGCGAAGATAAGGGCTCGTTTAATGTTCGCGAAGTATTCTTTGAAGCGTCTATGCCAATTTTAACTGACTTACCGCTTATCCAAGATTTAGTATTTGATACAGCAGTACGCCATGCTGATTACAGCACTATTGGTGATGCCACAAGCTGGAAACTAGGCCTTGATTGGACTGTAAATGATGAGCTACGCGTGCGTGTAACACAATCTGCAGCGCTTCGAGCTCCTAATATTAGTGAAGTATTTGGTGCACCGAGCCAAACTTTTTATGGTGTTGACGACCCATGTCGCGCCGAAAACCTAGGTGATTTATCAAACGGAGCAACTCGCACAGCTAACTGCGCTGCATTGGGTGTAGCACAGGATTTTAACTCAGATTACGATTCTGCTTCATTAGATGGTTTAACCAGCGGTAACCGTGATGTAAAAGGTGAAGAATCGACAAGTACAACTGTCGGTATTGTTTACCAACCAGAGTTTTTAGAAAATGCGTTACTTACTATTGATTACTGGGAAATTGAACTTGAAGATGCAATTGACACAATTGACGCGCAAGACATTCTTGATCGCTGTGTAGATAGCAAAACAGGTATTAATAACCAATACTGTAATTTAATTACTCGCGATGCAAGCGGCCAGATTTCACTTATTCAAAACTCAGTGCTAAACGTTGCAGGGCAAAAAGCATCTGGGGTAGACTTTGAACTAGGTTACGATTTTGACGCGCTTGAAGGCAGTTTTAAAACCCGCTTAATTGGTACTTACTTAATTGAACGTAAAGACTACCCATTCCAAGACGATCCTAGCTCGTATATCGAGTATGCAGGTACGACCGGTGAAGCTAAATGGCAAACTAACCTGTCAGTAAGCTATGTTATGGATAACTTTTTCTCAACAGTTGAAACACGCTTTTTAAGTGAAGTAGAGCTATACACTAATGTTGAACTTGATAGCAACCCTAACCCAAGTAATCAAATGTCTTACGGTAAATACTTTATTACCGATATGACAGTCGGTTATAACTTCGATAGCGGTTTAGGCGTTAAAGTAGGTGTTGATAACGTATTTAACCGTAAACTTCCGTACGGTTCACGTGGTACAAGCGCGGGTAGCGCAAGTTACGATAACATTGGCCGTTTTGGCTACATTAACTTAAGCTACAGCTTATAATTAGTAACAACGTTATTGATTAAATTAAAGGCTCGCACTGCGAGCCTTTTTATATCAATCCTCTTAATTAAGTGATCAATTTTGAGGATTGGTATTATTGCGCCTTATTTAATATTACTCAGCCACACGCTTTGGTATGGTTCTAGCTCTATTGTTAATTGGCTTTCTTCAATCGTTTTATCTGCCACCAAATCAAACCACTTTTGGGTGTTAATTAAGTTTAAGTCGGCCAATGTGAGCGTTTGTGGTTTATCGCTAATGTTATAAACACAAAATATGCTTTGGCGACGGTCTATACTTTGTCTCCAAAAACCAAACAACCCACCCGCTAAATGCAAAGTAAATTGCGTTGCGTTAGGATGAAAAGCCCCCTGCTTTTTACGTACTGCCAATAAGCCTTTTATGCCATTAAACACTTTATGATGATGACTATACTTTTCACCAATTGCCGCCAGTAACTTTGACTCTTGCCAACGATGGCGATTTATAGCACGGTTATGCTGTGAATTTTCAAAACGTTCGTAATCGTTAGTTGTACCCAACAAACTGTGAATATAAAGCCCTGGGATACCTTCAAGCGCAAACATAATTGCGTGAGCACACATAAATCGCTCAAGGCCAAACTTGTCGGGGCCATTATGCGTACCTTGCATTGCATCAAATAACGCAATATTTAGCTCGTATGGTGTATGTGTGCCATCGTTACTGGTACGCATAGATACACGACCACCAAACTGCATGGTTGTACTTACTAATGACGCCACTTCGCTAGGTTGTAGTAAACCTTCAATTGGTCTGAGCCCTATTCCATCGTGCGAGGCTATAAAGTTAAAGTATGCCGTACCATTTTGCGCAGGCGGCATACTCATCATCCAATGTTTGAGCGCTGCACTATCACCACTTAATAATGTATGTAGCAACAATGGCGGCAAGGCAAAGTTATAAATACTGTGCGCTTCATTAGCGTTACCAAAGTACGATAAGTTCTCTTGGTTTGGAATATTAGTTTCGGTAATAATAACTACGCTTGGCTCTGTGTGCTCAATAAGTGTTCGCATTAGCCTTACTGCTTCATGTGTTTGCGGTAAGTTAATGCAACTTGTATTGAGTTGTTTCCATAAAAAAGCGACCGCATCGAGTCTAAACAAACGTACGCCATTGTCTAAATAATGACGAATTATTCCCACAAACTCTTTAAGCACATCGGGATTACCAAAATCAAAATCGACCTGATCGTGACTAAACGTACACCATACGTGCTTTTCGCCGCTTGGCGTTGTTACAGTATTTAATAACGATGAGGTTCGCGGACGTACAACTTGGCTTAAATCATCCGTTAAACTCGCCGTTTTAAAGTAGTCTTTACCCGGGTGTAAATCGTTTAAGAAGTTCTCAAACCATACGCTTCTGCTTGAGCAATGGTTAATAACTAAATCTGCCATTAGCTTTACGTCTTTAGCGATATTTTGAATATCACCCCAATCACCTAATGACTCATTAACTTGCACGTAGTTCATTACCGCAAAGCCTTCGTCTGAGCTGTACGGGTAAAATGGCAATATATGCAGGGCATTAAGCTGCATATCACATTGCTCTTTTATAAACCTGTGTAGCGTTTTAAGCGGCGCTTCTATTGGGCTTGATACTGCAAATTCACTATCATCGTGTTTAATAATTGAGTCGCCATAGGCAATCAATACTATATCTTGCTCATCCCATCGGTTTGTATGGGGTGTAGGGTCGCGCAGTGCATTGCTACCTAATATAATTTTAATAAGTTGCTGAGCAAGCTCAGTAACCGATAAAGGCAGCTCAACACCTTCATAAATAATATGAAGATGTTGCTCTACTCGTTGTAAAAATAATTCGCTAACTGAAATCACATGCGCCCCTAATATTTATTGTTTAGACTTATAGGCTAGTTAACCTGCGCGCAGGTTAACTATATTCTTCGTTATCTAGCTCTACGGCTTCTTTTAAGCGCTCAAGTACGTCTGGCATTGCTGATACAACACGGTTCCAACTTGGCACAAATGGCGCTTCCATTGGGTTTTCTAAAAAGTGTTGCCCTGCTTCCATAATATTTTGCGCAAACATTTCTACTGCTTTTTCTTCTTGGTGTACATCAAGCGTTAGCCCGTTCATTAACGCATCGTTGTGATAGGTTTCAATAAAATCTAGACCGATACGGTAGTAAGTCGCTTTTAATGAACGAATTGTTTCGCTGGTAAAGGTAACGCCTTGTGTAGCCAGCTTTCTAAATAATGCCTTAGTAATATCAATCGACATTTTAGACAAGCCTGCGCTTTGGTCGTCAAGTGACAGTTCTTGGTGCTTATGATCATAGTTATCAGCGATATCTACTTGGCACAAGCGGTTATGGGAGTAGTTACGATACATTTCGCTAAGCACGCCAATTTCAAGGCCCCAGTCACTTGGAATGCGAATATCATTTAATACATCGCGTCTAAACGAAAACTCCCCTGCTAATGGGTATCTAAACGAATCCATGTATTCAAGGTAGTCTGTATTACCTAAAATTGTTTTAAACGAGCGAAGTAATGGCGTTACTAATAAGCGTGATACACGGCCATTAATTTTTCCATTAGCAGTACGCGGGTAAAATCCTTTACAAAATTCATAGTTAAAACGCGGATGCGCAACAGGGTAAATTAAACGCGCAAGTAAGCTTCTGTCGTAGGTTAAAATATCGCAATCATGCAGCGCGATAGACTCTACTTCTGCTGTTGCTAATTTATAGCCCATGCAATACCAAACATTACGGCCTTTACCAAGCTCGCGAGGTGCAACCCCTAGCTCTTGTAATTCTTTATCGAGTGCTTGTAAGCGTGGGCCATCGTTCCATAATACTTTGTGGTTTTGGTTTAGCTCTTTAAAAAAGCCAAGTGCATGGCGGTACTGTGCTTCGTCGGCTCTATCTAAGCCTATAGTGATTTGTGATAAATAAGGTACTTCACGCAACTCACTAACTATATTTTGCAGCGCAGGGCCTTCAAGCTCACTAAATAACGAAGGAAGTATTAATCCCATTGGGCGCTGCTTACTAAAAGTAAGTAGCTCTTTTTCTAGATCTTCAATTGGTCTGTCGGCAATGTTATGTAATGTAGTAATAATGCCATTTTGATAAAAATCAGCCATGAGACTTTTGCTCCTCAGAAATACTTAAAATACTGCTAATGCACGGCAACGATGTTATTTCTTCAATCCAGCCCAGCGGTGCTGGCGATTGAGAGTATCGTGCTTTGTTGTGCGACAATTTAACCGGCTTTTTACTCGCCGGGTTGGCGATAATAATGGCGATATTTGCATGCTCTAACATTTGCTTATCGTTATCGCTATCACCAAGTGCAATGACCGTGAGAGGCTTTCTGAAATGATGGGTAAATTGTTTAACTAACCACTGCTGTGCAGCGCTTTTATCGGTATTTTTAGCAATATGAATGAAGCGCCCACCAATTTTTATATCGTAACCGAGTGCTTCTACATCATTTACAAAGGCGGTGAGTAATTCGTCGTTGCCATACCAATAAAGAGGGTCTGAATAATCGCGTGTTTGTGCACGTCTTGCTTGTGCATCGTCTAGCCCGGTAAGCTCTGATATTTGCTCACTCGATAAGTCGCTAAACAATTTGTAATGCGCTTTGTAATCGGCATTTAAGGTATTTAAATCCTGTAATAAACTCGATAATGGCTTTGCCATAGCATAACACCAGTAAGCGCCTACTTTTTTACAACCGATAGGCTTAAGTTCAAAATAGTCTTCTGGAATAAATACTGCTGCGCCGTTCTCTACAATAAAAGGCTGTTGAATATTTAAATCATTTTTAAGCTCAATGACTTCGCAAAAAGTTTTACTGGTATTAAACACCACCGGAATATGCGCATTTTGCAGCTGCTGTAATAACTCACTGATATTATTTGTATTATAATCAGCGTGATCGAGTAATGTGCCATCCAAATCTGTAAAAATAATTGGCTGGAGGGTGTCATCACTTGTTAGATGCATACCGCTAATATCGCGGTTGCTATCAAGCTCAATTAAAGCGTTTGCTTTAGCGCTCAGTGTGTTTAAGTTCTCACGCGTAATACGCTCAAAATGAGAAATAAAATACACCAATTGCTCGTTAGTCATGGTGCCTGAGCCTTCACCTTTTTTGGCTATTAGCTTTTGTTCTTGCTCTTGTCGCCATGTAAAAACATCACTAAAACTCGGTGCTTTTAGCATAACGGTATAATCAATTAGGTTAAAAACGGCTTTATATTCGTTTGCTAAACAGCTGTTTATACAGCGGCGCCAAACGCCTTCTTTATCAAATTGTTGCTCTAATTCGTTAAGCGGTTCACTCAATGAAAACAGTGGTTGTGGCTCACTACCTACGCACCACCCTTCTAAAATAATAATATCAACGGGCTTTTTGTTTGTCAGCCAATCACTTGCTGGCACGCAGTCGTCTTCGTGTTTATTAAAACGTGGAAGCGGTATGTTTACCTCACCTGCAAGTAAGTTAGTTATTGTGCTATTCATTAACGCTACGTCGTGAGTACCCGGTACTCCGCGAGTAGTAAAAAGAGGATGTACATCTTTGGCAAGCTCAGTACGTGCTTGTTTTGCTAAATAAAAGTCATCAATCGACAATGCAACACTATTAAACGGGGTGTTTTTAGAAAACCAGGTAACTAAAAAATCAGCGAGTGTTGTTTTTCCTGAGCCTTGGCATCCATTTATGGCAACAAAAATAGGAGTATTTGTTTTTTTAGATTCGAGGATGTCATGCGCGAGCGGAACAAAATATTGCTCACTCAAATATTGATACTTTAAAGGCAGTTGGTGTTTTGCTAAAAACGGGGTTATATCCACAATATTGGCCTCTGACATAGTTACTCCTTTGCATACAATGCGTCTGGGAGTTAAATGCAGGTACTAGACCATTATTATTTTTATATATTTATTAATAGGTTAAAAAAATAGCGCATTCAAAATGCGCCATTATGGTGCGATCTATTTACCTAATGTACAAAATTAAACTTTTTCAGGTTCTGCTTTTGGTAATACTAAGTTAAGTACTATTCCTAAAATAGCGCAGAGGCTTACGCCCTCTAAACTAAATTGGCTGCCACCAATATGCATACCACCAATACCGCACACCAAAATAAGTGCAACAATACTTAAGTTACGCGGCGCAGTTAAATCATCGCCCGACTTAACCAGTGTATTTAAACCCACTACAGCAATAGAGCCAAAAAGTAGGATCATAATGCCGCCCATTACAGGTACAGGAATAGTTTGCAAACCAGATCCCATTTTAGCTACAAACGCTAAAATAATGGCAATAACGGCTGTCCACATCATTACTTTAGGATTGAAGTTTTTGGTAAGCATTACAGCGCCCGTAACTTCTGAATATGTAGTGTTAGGCGGGCCACCAAATAATGATGCAGCAGACGTCGCAAGGCCATCACCAAATAAAGTGCGGTGAAGCCCAGGCTTTTTCAAAAAGTCTTTATTGGTTACTTGGCTAATAGCCATCATGTCGCCAATGTGTTCAATTGCAGGTGCTATTGCTACAGGTACCATAAACAAAATAGCCTGCCATTTAAACTCAGGCCAAGTGAAGTTTGGTACAGCAAACCACTGCGCGTTAGTCACTGCGTCAAATTGCACAACGCCCATACCAAGCGATAAACAATAACCCGCTACAACCCCTGCTAATATAGGTATAAGCTTAAATACGCCTTTTCCCCATACTGCAAAAATAAGCGTAACCACTAACGAGAACAACGATATATAAATAGCGCTAGTGTAATCAATAATTTGAATACTGCCGTCGCCACTTTTACCCATCGCCATATTTACAGCAACAGGCGCAAGCGCAAGACCAATAACCATAATTACTGGGCCTACAACAACAGGCGGTAAAATTTTATGAAGCGTTGCAACACCTTTAAATTTTACTAATAAGCTTAAAAGCATATAAGCAAAGCCTGCAACCATTAAGCCGCCCATAGTGGCCGGTACGCCCCACATTTGCACAGCGGCAATAATAGGAGCAATAAAGGCAAACGATGAAGCTAAAAATATAGGCACTTGGCCTTTAGTCACTACCTGAAACAGCAAAGTACCAATGCCTGCGGTAAAAAGCGCAACATTAGGATCCAAGCCCGTTAAAAGCGGCACTAATACCAGCGCACCAAATGCTACAAACAGCATTTGCGCGCCCGTTAAAATAGTTTTTATTGAAAAGGTGTCATTATTTTGCACTTAAGACTCCTAAACAGTACCGAATATTTTGTCGCCCGCATCGCCTAAACCAGGGATAATATAGCCCTTTTCGTTTAAGTGGCTATCTACTGAGGCTGTAAATATTTCTACATCTGGATGTGCTGTAAGTGTTTTTTCCACACCTTCTGGTGCAGCTACTAATACAATTACTTTGATTTCTTTACAGCCTGCTTTTTTAAGCATATCGATTGTGGCAATCATTGAGCCACCTGTTGCAAGCATAGGGTCAATAACTAAGCTTAAGCGCTCATCAATATTACCAACAAGCTTTTCAAAATATGGTACTGGTTCTAGTGTTTCTTCGTTACGTTCAAGACCAACCACACTTACTTTAGCCGCTGGTAATAACTGCATAACACCGTCCATCATGCCAAGACCAGCGCGTAAAATAGGCACTACGGTAATTTTTTTACCTTTGATATGCTCTACTTTTAATTTATTGCCATCCCAGCCTGTAATTTCGTTATCTTCTAACTGTAGGTTTTTAGTTGCTTCGTAAGTTAATAAGGTTCCAACTTCAGAACATAATTCACGAAAGCTTTTAGTACTAATACCATGCGCTCGCATTAGGCCTAGTTTATGTTGAACAAGAGGGTGAGAAATAACGTGAATTGCCATGATATAAACCTACTGATACAAGAATTTGCAGTATTTTATATTAAAAAAGGTCATTTGACCTGTAGTTTTAAAGAGATTTTCATACATCGTGCCAAAATGTATTGTTTTGCCTGATATTTATGCAAGCAATCAACCCGTTGTGTTTATTAAATGTTACTCGCTAACCAGCTATTTACTTGCTGTTGCATATAACTATTTATTTTTTGGTGCTCGGGGCTCCAGCCAGCTAAAAATCGATAAAAGTCAGCCCATGCAGCAGGCCATAAAGCGAGCCAATCTTCAGCTATTTTAACTGCTGGTGCTGTAGGATGATAAGTAGTAATAGCAGCCTTTAAATTATCAAAATAATACGCAAGATACTCATCAGCGCACTCGTGTAATTGTGCATCACTTAAGCAACTGGTCATAAAATACATTACATCAATTATCCCAGAACCTGCACCTATATACTGAAAATCATAACCGAGTATTTTATCGTGCTCATTTGCTGCAAAGTTAGCAAGTTTTGCATCGCCATGAATTAGCGTTTTATACGCACAACTTTGTAGTTGCTCATCTATTTTATGTGCAGCATTTTTAATATCGGACTTTTTATCAAGGTTATCTTTTAGTTTATTAAACTCATCTGGGCGCGTGCTTAAATGCCAGTAGTTGCCTTGCTGCCATAACCCTTCAGCGGGTTTACTTAAGTTAAACGCATGAAAGTGTGCAAGCCACTTTAATATAGCTTTCACATGTTGTGCCCCTGCTTGAGCAAACCCATGTTTGGTGAAATCCTTAAACACCAGCGCATATTCATCATCTTTATTAATTGCACCTATACATTCAATACTTTGCGCATGTACTGGTAAATACTGGCTATAAAGCTTATAAAAAGTGTATTCAACACTATATGAGTGCTGCTTTCTTTTAAGCGCAAATTCGCTTTGTTTAATTTTAGGATGGTGTATATAACTGGGTATTTTAATCGCTTTAATAACGCAGGCTTTATCATCAAGCTGGCACTGCACAATACTGCCACATCCACTCCAAAGTGATGTAAGCGTATCGCCAATTTCAATGTGCTTAAAGTGAGGTTGTAATAAAGGAATATAAAATGCCATAGCTATATTAAGTAATTAAGTTTTTTGTAGTTTAACATTAGTGGACGTTTTTAATAAAACTAAGGCATAAAAAAGCTCCACTTGGTTTTATACAAGTTTGTATTTAAATAGTGGCCAAAATCACTATGCCACTACACTTTGATTTTAAAATTAACTGGATAAAACCATGTCTTCCTAGGTTGAGTATATTTAGGCATTTTAGCCTCTTCAAAGTGATGAGGAGGTGTCCACTAAAACGGGTGAGGAGCAATGTCCTGCTTGAATGGTTTGTTATGTAACCTTTATACCACTTTCCTCAAAAAACTTTTCTAATTTACTTTTATTAATGTTTGATAGAAAAGCAAAAGATCTAAAGGTAATACCGACTTTAGATTTAAAGTCTATTAGGTGACCCAGCGGACCAAGATTATAGGAGCGTATTTCTTGAAGTGAATCAAGTGCAATGTCATCTTTAAAAAAGCCATAACCGTAAAAGTACAACCTATTTTGATGAATTTGAAAAACAGGCTTACTTAAGGCTCTAATAGACCAAACCCAAAGGATAAAACCAACACCAAATAAAATAATCAAAGTAAAATCTAAACGATAGTTAAGCAAGCTAAGTAATAATTCATCATCGCTCCTATTACGAGCCTCTAAGAAATAAACACCTAAAAAGGTTCCTATCGGAACTCCAGGTATTACCCAGATGTACATTAAGAATGCTTTCCACATTGGATAATGTTCTGTGGACGAGTTTCTCCAGAATTTCACGATTCTTCCTTGGTTACATAACGCTTTTCTAAGCGGCTAAAAATGGCTGGCTATAATAGCGAGGAACGAGCACAGCCAGCTGTTTGTGTCCGTTTAAGCAACTTGTTATACGTTTTTGCACATACTCTCTTCATGACTTCCGCTTAGATTCAGCTTGATATCCTTAAGCGTAGGTTTAGCATTTGAGATTGCCAAATAGGCATTAGCTAGAGTTTCTGGTTCTGCACAATAGTCTACATCTATGAGCACTGTTGAAAAATTTAATGACTTCAATTTCTTCTTTAGCTCAGCAAATGTTAGTTCTGTTTTGGAATTGCTAATTAAGTAATTTGATTCTTTTACATAAATAGTGATTGCTTCATCTGCAATTGCAGTAAAGGGCATTAACAAAAGCAGCGTTAATCCAAGAATGCTACGCATAAATCCTCCATGACGTATAACGCCGCCAGCGGTTTGGCTGTCCCTCTGGCTGGCTTTGTTATGGTTACGTTGTCTTATACACATACCAATTTCCAACGATATGCTCAATATAGATATAGTTATCGTCTGACATTATTGGCACTTCAGTTCCAGTTGGCACAAACAAATAACCAACTGAATTATCCAAAATTCCGCCTATATTGACGTCAACGATGCCACTAGTTGATTCGTATCCTACAAAATTAAAATTTAGATGTTTGGCAGATTCAGTGGCCTTTTCCTGACTCGTTTTAGCCTCCAACGCTATCGTATTTAGGCTATCAATATTCTTATGTAGAAACTCTTTAAGCTCGGAATCCAATTGCAAAGTAAGTAGCATATTCTGATATTGGTGCTCCTCTTCTTTTGTTCGATTAGCTTTGCTTTGAAACTCTTGCAAAGCCATAAAGAACAAACCTGGTAATGCTAGATTTCTGACGGCTGAAATTTTCCATCTGTTTTGGTCATATACTAAATAGATATACCAGTCTTGAGAGCTACCGTCCTTTGAGAGCAATACAGCATAAATCTCCCTTTTCGGATTTTTTTCAAGCGCCCTCACGCTAACCTCGATACCTTTGGGCAAACTCTCGCCCAAAGTAGGTTTATCTAGATAATGCTCCAACATTTCACCGGCATACACTTCTCTTTTATTTTTAATTCCATCTTGGCCAAAAAACTGTTTTACGAGACTAGACTCGTCTGCTAACGCAGCCAAAGGTAAAAACAATAGAACGATTAGAATTCGCACCAAACTTCCTTAGTATCCATAACGCCCGCCTAACACGCAATGTGTTGGCGTGGCTTTTTGCGTTGTTTGCCAAAACCATGACAACTTTACATTGTCGGAGTTTAGGCGTTTGTTAAGTGGCTGATACTCTTGACTTTACAGAGTCAAAACTTTCAACGCTAGTGTTAATTTTACCACCTAAATATATTATAACTTCTCTTGCTCCTGAACCGGCAGCGAGCTCCCGTAGTACACGGTCTTCTATAGAAGTTAAACCACCTTCAACTTTTTCAAGTTGGTGCATAATGATTCTTGGTGCAGGTCGAATTCTAGATTTATGGATTTGATATATTCCATGTTGAAGAATTTTTTCAGCAAGCATAAAGTCTGCAACAAATGATCTAGGGTGCTTAAAAGGGTTAGTTACTGTGATATTGGTAGCAGTTTCCCGTTTTGCTTCTGTTCCTATTGCCTTTATAACTTCACCTTTTTTTGTGTTTTCTACAGCGATATATGGCTCTTCTTCAAACTTTATAGCTGACGAAAAAACCTTAATTGAAATTTTGCTTTCACTTAACTCAACAAGTAAATCATTCGAGAAAAGACTTCTAAGATATGTGAACAATACTCTCGGCCTCCGAGCCACTTAACACCCACATAAGGGGCAGTAATGCGTGGGCTAAAATTTGGAGCGAAGCGACAGAGCCCACGCGTTACTGTCCCAGGGAGCTTGCGACCGACTTAATGTGATTGTTATACGCAAACACTATATGAGTCGAAAAACAGACTTTATTTGCTCATTGGATAATGGACCATACTTATCCTCACACATAAAACAGAAATGAGCACCTGCTGATTTACCAAGCTCTTGAAATAACCTTAACTCGGACGTCGTATAGCCGCCTTCAAAAGTTGGAATCAAATGGATAAGAAGAACTGGCTTATAAATTTTATGAATTAGCTGGCAATGTTTACTTAATACCTGCTTTAGAGAGCTTTCTAATGCCCTCCAATCACCGAGCAATGTTCGTGAGTTTGATAATTCATTGCACGAAGTAACTTCTTCATGCTCTTCACCAAATATTCGGCTCACAAATCGGTCTTGATAAACTTTAATGTAAATTTTTCTACGAAACTTCATCTTTGCGTATAACACTTTAGTATTTATGCGACACGCAGTTTGTGTTGCATAATCGCTTGTTGGACTGAGGCGCTACCTGCTCGGTGTGTCAGAGTTGGTGTTGTTTATGCTATGGGAATTTGCTTTTTAGAGGCTCTAGCTAAATCAGCTAATTTAA
>NZ_PJBR01000108.1:0-14187 GCF_002863625.1 Pseudoalteromonas sp. MelDa3
TGCACACTCACATCAACACCCATCACGTAGGGCGGGCGAGCGCAGCGACTCCCGACGCTGATATACTGCGTAGCGTACCGACTTTATATTGTAGAGCGTCTGAATCTAATGATTCGGGCTTTTTTACGTCTGCAAAAAAGTGATTCAGGGATTCCTCTAGAGCGAAGGACTTCTTAGTAAATAATTTATATCGATCAGCAATAATATTTAATCAATTTGAGGGATTAAATCTGACGCTAACTGCGTTAAAAACCTCATATATGAAACAACTGAATAACGAATTTTTGCCCTTCTTTTATCGACTCCGCTTTGTTATTGCTCTAATCTCAATTTATGATCTGTTCAATTATGTAGTTTATAAAATGTGACAGAGCTCGTTTAGATAAAAATAGAATAATAAGGGTTTAATAATGAGTGAAATTGATAATCATCCACATGGCATTTTTTGTTGGTCAGAACTTTGTACACACAATTGGAAAGAAGGTAAGACGTTTTATACATCATTATTTGATTGGGGGTATGACGATCAACCTATTGGGGAGGAAATATATTACACGATGCTACAAAAGCAAGGTGATGATATAGCCGCTATGTACGAAATGCCTGAGGAGCAAATTAATGCAAAGATACCAAGTCATTGGTTGGCTTACATTGCCGTCTATAATGTTGACGATTGTGCGCTAAAAGCTAAAGAACTAGGTGCTGAAGTTATTGCCGGTCCTCATGATGTTATGAATGCAGGGCGAATGTTGATGCTAAAAGATCCTGTAGGTGCCACTGTTGCACTATGGCAGGGGAATGAGCATAGAGGTTGTAAGCACTTAGGTGAATTAAACACGCCTTATTGGCATGAGTTAGCAACCAGAAATAGTAAAGTAAGTAGAGACTTTTACTGTGCTTTACTAGGCTGGGAAAGTGAAATAAAGCCAATGGAAGGTATGAACTACACTTTATTTTTGGTTGATGGACAGCCAATTGCCGGTATGCTTGAGATGACAAGCGACTGGCCTGAAGATATTCCTGCTCATTGGATGATTTATTTTGCAGTACAGAGCTGCGATACAGCAGTAAATAAAGCCGCTAGCCTAGGTGGACAAGTATGTGTTCCTGTAACAGATATACCCGATGTTGGTCGTTTTAGTGTTATATGCGACCCTCAAGGTGCTGTATTTTCGGTGATCGAATCTGTTATAGATGACGTTTAAACAGTTACATTAGCTTTAGCGTTAATTTACTCGCTAGTTTGTTATAATACTCGCCAATTAAATCGTCAGAAAGTGCAGAGAACGCAATGGAATTTGAACAAGATAGCAATTTAACCCTTCCTTTATTTCTATTAGATGAATCATTAAGTGATAGAGATTTAGAGCAGCCTGATTTTGAAATATCAATTGGACTTGATGATGAGTTACTTGCTCAAATTTGCCAAAATCCAAGTGAAGATAGCAGTGTAGCTATTACCGTTAGCGGTTATGAGTTGCTTATAACTGATTCTCTGTATTTAAGTATATTAGAGCAAGAGCATGATGCGCAGATAACATTAACGCATGGGCCTCTTTTAAGTATTGTTTTGAATACTGAAGGTCAAAAAACATTCGTTTCTCCTCAAATGGATATGATGCCTACCTTCGATTTAGGTGACGAGGACGAATGAAAAAAATAATAATAAGTACATTTGTATTAATTATCCTTAGTGGTTGTGCTTACTTAGGTAATGCACATTACGATGATTTATTTGGCCCTGAACAAGCGCAAGAACGTATCGTTCCACATTCTACCCTTGCTGGAGCTGATTTTTTACAAAACGTAAAACCAGTACTCGATACCCGCTGCGTCGTTTGCCATGGTTGTTACGATGCACCTTGCCAGCTTAAGCTCTCATCCCCTGAAGGTATTGATCGAGGTTTGAGTAAAGAGCTCGTTTACGATGGAACTCGTTTATTGGCAACGACCCCAAGCCGTTTATTGTTTGATGCAACCAATACACAGCAATGGCGAGAAAAAAACTTTACGCCAGTGCTAAATGAGCGCGTACAAAGTGAAGAAGCAAACTTAGCGGGCAGTGTGTTATTTAATAGTTTAGTGTTAAAGCAAAGCTATGAATTACCAACTAATGAAGTGCTAGATGATGAATTTGATTTTTCATTAGGGCGTTCGCAAACCTGTGCAACAATGGGGGAATTTGACCGATTAGCTGACGAGCAACCTCATGGCGGTATGCCTTATGGTTTACCTGGGGTTTCGCGCGAAGAGTTCAATCATTTACAGAACTGGCTTAAAAGTGGCGGTAAAATGTCACATATTGAGCCACCAAGTAAGTATGATCAGAATAAAATAAAGGGCTGGGAAGCATTTTTAAATCAAGATAACTTAAAGTATCAGTTATCAGCACGTTATATTTATGAACATTGGTTTTTAGCACATATTTATTTTACGTCAGAGAACCCACAAAGCTTTTTTAAACTAGTTCGCTCAAGTACGCCTCCTGGTGAGGAAATAAAGTTAATTAATACGCGTCGTCCATACGATGACCCTAAAGTTAGCCGTGTTTATTATCGTTTTATGCAAGAGCGTACAACCATACTTTCTAAAACGCATTTACCACTTGAGCTTAATGAAACTAAATTACTGCGTTTGTACGAGCAGTTTATTGCGCCAGATTATACAGTTACGCAAATGCCGAGTTATGAGCCTAAGTCAGCATCTAACCCATTTAAAACTTTTGAAGTTATTCCTATTAATTCTAAATATCAATTTATGCTTGATGAAGCAGAGTTAATTATTATGGGCTTTATAAAAGGGCCTGTTTGTCGTGGTCAGATTGCTTTAAATGTTATAAATGATCACTTTTGGGTGGCATTTGCTGATCCTGATAAGGTTGCGACTCCTGCTGTAGGGGAAATGCTAATGCAACATGAAGAAGCTCTAGAACTTCCTGCCGCAGAGGAAAGTAATGCGTTACCTATTTCTAGCTGGGTTAAATATTCAGTTCGTGAGAAAAAATATTTACAGGCAAAAGTTGAGCTTGCTAACGAAATGTTTAAAGGTGGCGAGCATCTTACAACTGACTTGCTTTGGAAAGGTGATGGGCACAATAAAAATGCTGCGCTGACTATTTTCCGCCATTTTGATAGTGCAACTGTTGTTAAAGGTTTTATTGGTCAAGAGCCTAAAACCACGTGGATACTTGATTATGCGTTATTTGAACGTATTCATTATTTGCTTGTGGCAGGCTTTGATGTATACGGAAATATAGGCCATCAATTGGTTACACGTTTATATATGGATTTTTTACGTTTAGAGGGAGAGCAAAACTTTTTAGCTCTATTACCTGAGCACAAGCGTAATCAAATCAAAAAGCAGTGGTACCGTAATTCACCACCTGACTTATCTAAGTTCTTTAAAAGTAACCGAGAATTTAGCCAGCCCAGTGGTATTAACTATGAAACTGATGATCCACAGCATGAACTATATACCTTGATGAAAGAAGCCTTAGCGCCAGTTTTAAGTGAAAAATACAACTACACTGAAGTGCCAAAGCCGTTAAATGTAGTAAGTAACATGCCAGCAAAAGCGGTTAACTTATTACCTCAGCTTTCTTTTATACTTGTAAAGCAAGAAGATAATAGCCATAAGGGCTACACTATTATTCATCATAATGCGCACTACAATATATCTAGTTTATTAAACGAAGATGGCCAACGTGCTTATGATGAAGATACTGCGACTATTGTTCCTGGGTTTATCGGAGATTATCCAGCAGCTATTTGGTATTTAAATAACGAGCAGCAAGTAAATGCTTTTGCCGAGCAATTGCCTATGATGCAAATAGAAGCTGATTATGGTGCATTGAAATCTAAGTTTGGTATTCGACGTACTCATCCACAGTTTTGGCAATACAGCGATATATTGCACGATACAGCTAAAAAATATCGTGGGATAGAATATGGAATGTTCGACTATAACCGTTTAGAAAATAGATAGTTAAATAGTTTTATTTTATTAGCCCAACTTTTTAGTTGGGCTTTTTTATTTAATAATCATTATTTAAGCTGCTTATTAGTTCTAAAAAATTGAGCTACACTTAAAACAAAAAACAGGGCTTAGTATGTTTAAAGTTGTCGCGAATATCCGTACTCGTTACCGATGGGCATTAATAGCAATAGCACTATTAATAAGCACATCAGCATCACTTATGCAGTATTATTTTTCGGTGCAAAAATATGACGCAAAAATAATAAATATGGCTGGTAAGCAGAGAATGCTTTCTCAAAAAATAGCTTGGCATAGTAATGAGTTATTATTATCGGCAACAAATATTTCTGAGCATACTAAAGCGTTAAAGACATCAGTCGTATCATTCAAAAAAACTCATAATTACTTACTTTCAAAAAATGCTAATGGAGAGTATCAGTACCTTACACCTAAACTTATTAAGCTATATACATTAGCTCCTCATAAACTAGATATCCAAGTTGCAACATATATCCAGCAAGCGGAAAATTTGCTTTATCAACAAGGCCAAGTAGATAAGCGTATATTCTCTGTAACTGAGGTTGAAGAGCTATTAAAGCAACTAGATCATGCAGTGAATTTATTTGAAGAGCAAGCTGTCCAAAAATTGAACTGGGTATCTAACCTTGAATTATTATTTTGGCTTATGGCGATGTTTTTACTACTTGTAGAGTTAAGATTTGTATTTATGCCAATGGAAAAAGAAATAGGTAACGCATTGTCTAAATACCAAAAACAAAAAGAGTTCGCTCAACAAGTGAGTCAAAATAAAGAGCATTTTATTGCCAGAGCAAGTCACGAATTTAGAACTCCTTTACAGGGTCTTATTACGTCTATTGAGGAGTTAAAGGTTTCTGATACGCAGCAAAGCGTTAAAACCCAAGCTAATTACTGCGCACTTAGGTTAATAGCCATATTAGATGAACTGCAAGACTTGCAAGCTTTAAGTACAGGTAAATGGGTACCGCAATTTAAAAATGAAAACCTTCTAGAGTCGTGTAATAAAGTACTAATGGCTTACGAGCATGCTTGTCAGCAAAAAGGCCTAAAACTAGTTAGTTGTTTAGATGAATCATTAAATTGTGTATGTAAATTGGATCATCAACGTTTGCAGCATACGCTTACAGAATTAATCAGTAACGCTATTAAGTTTACGACAGAAGGTGAAATTACTGTCTCTGCAAAGCTTTTTAATGATGAACTTTGTGTAACTGTAAGTGATACTGGTTGTGGTTTTTCGAAAGAGATTACTGATCTTGAATTTGACTCATTTAAACAAACAAACCATTTTCAAGGATTAAGAACAGGTCTCACTCGGGTTCAGTATGTTGTAAAGGCGTTGCACGGTGAAATTACCTTCAAAAATAATGAAGCCCATGGGGCGCTGGTATCTTTGCACTTACCAATAATTGCCAGTAAAGCTCTCCCAAACCCTCGTAAAATAAATGACAAACTAAAGTGTTTAGTCGTTGAAGATAATCCATTAAATACTATATTACTGACCCGCATACTTAGCTTATTAGGTTTAAGCTATGATTGCGCTGAAAACGGCAAAGTCGCGTGCGATATGGTGAGTGAAAATCAATACGATATTATTTTTATGGACTTAAATATGCCAGTAATGGATGGGTTTGAGGCGATTAAAAAAATACGCTCTGATCTTAATAAAGTAATGCCAATTATTGTTATAACAGCAAATACTTCACAAAATGATATAGAGCGAGCTTATAAATACGGGGCTAACCTTCATATTCATAAACCAATAAGTCAGCAAGCAATTAAAGACGCATTAAATAGTATTAGCGTTGCTAGGGCGTGTTGATCTTTGGTAGTTGAATTTGCAGCAGACTGTTTGGTTTTTAGTCAAGGCAGAGCCTATGTAGTGTGGTTATTCCCCATAAATAGGCGATAACGCAGCATAAATACCAAACATGCGCTGCCCATTGGGTTCTTTCTAGGGACGATTAACTCTTTGTTGCCTACATGGATGTAGGTAAGGGGCGTGAGCAGGACGCGGAAGCTTTACTCGGTTTTGATAGCCCACTAGGTTACAAACCTCGCGCCGCGATTTAATCGCCCCTAGATTGAACAAATTTCAATCCACAAAGATCAACACGCCCTAGTGAAATAAATTAATTTTGCAGATAACAAGCTTGCTAAGCTCTTTTAATATGCGTTAACTTGCTGTTTTAAGGTTTATTAGGAAAAGTTAGTGCAGTCAATTACGCTTGAGCAATTTAATGGTTACTTACAAGGGCAAGGCAAAAGTCGTTACGACATATGCAACCTAGATTGGCAAGTGAATCTAGCAGAACATTGGCTGCTTCTAGGTGCTAATGGAGCCGGTAAATCTGCACTGACAGCTGCGTTAGTTGGTGAAGCTAAGTGCGAAAGTGGTAAGCGTATAAGTAGTATTAATAAACTTATGCTCGTGTCTTCAGATTCGCATAAACAGTTACTGGCCCAAGAATTAGAGCATGAAAAGCATAGCCTCGTTAAAGACCTTATATTTGCAGAGCATAGTAATAATGGTGAGTTATTAGCGCAGCTAATAGAATTATTTAAATTTAGCTCATTACTAAATAGGCATTTTAGAGAACTTTCAACGGGTGAAACTCGTAAACTCCTACTTATAAAAGCATTCAGCTCCCATAGTGAGTTAGTCGTGCTTGACGAGCCATTTGATGGACTCGACGTACAATCTTGCCAGCAACTTAATAAAATACTCATAGAGCTTAGCCACACGATTACTTTTGTTTTTGTACTAAACCGCCTAGACGAAATCCCTTCATTCATTACTCACTATGGCTATGTAAACCAAGGTTGCTTGTTACATACTTTGGCAAAGCCAGACAGTGAGCAATTAAGTGACTTACTAAAACTACTTCATTTAGAGCATACTTCATTGGATGTGCCATCTCCTGACGCCGAGCAAGAGCAAAAGACATTCACTGGTAATACCTTAGTTAAATTGAGTAATGCTAAAGTTAGTTATAGTGACGTAAGCATATTCAAAAATCTCAATTGGACTATAAAAAAGCATCAGCATTGGCAGCTTACTGGAGCGAACGGTTCAGGTAAAACATGCCTATTAAATTTAATAACAGGTGATAACCCACAGTGTTATAACAATGACATTGGAGTGTTCGGTTTTAAACGCGGAACCGGGGAGAGTATTTGGGATATAAAACAGCATATTGGTTTTATATCTAACGCGCTACATATGGATTATCGCGTAAGTATATCGGCTTTAAATACTGTTATTTCAGGATTTTACGACAGCATAGGTTTATATCAAAAGCCGAGCGACGCACAAATTAATATTGCTAAGCAGTGGCTGGCATTTATTGGTTTAAGTGACAAACAAAACACCTCATTTACTCAGCTGTCGTACGGCGATCAACGTATGTTATTAATTGTGCGGGCTATGGTAAAGCATCCAACGCTACTTATTTTAGATGAGCCTTGCTTAGGCTTAGATGAAGCAAACAGGCAACGTGTACTGCTACTAATAGAGAAAATTTGTGCTGCTAATACAAGTACTGTGATTTATGTAAATCATCATGCGGCAGACAAAATTGAAGGAATAGAGAATTACTTAAAAATGGAAGACTTTAATTAAAAACTCAGAGAAAGGTTGAGCGAAAATTCACTCAACCCATTTTTATTTTAAAGACGAGTAACGCTAAAGCCTTTATCTCGAAGTTGTTTAAGTAACCCGTGTTTTTCAGGTAAATGCAGAGCGCCTACGGCAATAAATAGTTGCTCGTTTGCTAAACGCGGTGTGAGTTGTGTAACCCAATTATTATTGCGGTTAGTTAGCATTACTTGCTCGCTAATTTCACCGTAATTACTGTCATCAAAACTCATGTTGTAGTAATCGGTTAGTGTATCCATATCCCCGTTTTTCCAGGCATTAACTAATTTGATAAAGTAAGTATTAATATCGCTGAGTTGCTCAAAGGTTTCTTCAATCATTTCATTGCTTAATAGCGCCATACCATCAAACATTTGTAGTTGTTGTTCTAGGGTTTCAAGCTCGCCAATTTTAATATTATGCTCTTTAGCATAACTAAGCACTTGCTTGTCTATGCCGGTTTTATCTGAATAACCTGCATTTTGAAATTCAATTTGCATCATAGTCACCATAACAGCCCAAGGCTTTAAGCCATTAAACATAGCAATATCAATCGACTTTTTAGCAAAGTAATCTTTTAGCTTGGTATAATTTTGCTTTGAAAGCTCAGTTTGCAGTGTTTTACCGTCACTTAGCATCATAAATGGCATTGAACGCTGCTGCATTTCAAGTGGAGTAAGTTTGCTTATATCAACTTCAACAATCACTTCTTTGCTTGCACTAATTGCATCGGTTACATTTTTAGGTAAGCCTTTCATGCTGGCATCACCAACGTGTACAGTGCCAAATAAGTAAGAGCTGACGCCATTTTTTTCTATCTTGTATATGGCAGGAGCAGCATAGCTGTTAAGGCTAAATGTTATAAGTAATGCCACAATAAAAAAGTGGCTAACACGGGTAAGAGCATTCATGGTTTGTCCTTAAAATCTCGAAGGTTAGTAGTGTAAATACTAACCTAAATTTACTTCAGAGGTAACGTTAATATAAACGTTAACGTATTGCTTTCGGTATTACTGGCCGTAATAGTAAAGCCATTTAAGTTACATAAGCTCTGTACAATTGATAATCCTAAACCATGGCGCTGGTTATTAGTTCTAGATGAATCTAGCTGATAGAGCGGGTCAAAAATAGCAGTGAGCTGTTCACTACTTAGTGGTTTATTTACTTTGTTACTAACAGAGATGGTCATGTTTGTGCTGTTATTTACGGCAGTTAATTTAATTGGTGCCTCAGGGAGTCCATAAAATAGTGCGTTATCGATTAAGTTACATAAAATGGTATTTAAACTAAATTCGTCAGCATTAAGTGTAAACTCGTCAGTTATCTCATTATTTAAACGCGCTTTAATAGTTGGGTGCTTAAAGGTCAGCTCATCAACAATTTGATTTACTAGGTTATTTAGAATGATATTTTGTGCATTTAATTGCATTGCACTGCTACTTGAGCGCTGCAACAGTAATAGGTTGCTAACAATCGTTTTCATACGCTGTGAAATATTAAGCACATCACTGGTATAGGTGTCGCTAATTCGTTTATCGTCAGGGTAGCGAATAGCCACCTCTGAGAGGCTTATGAGTTCAGCTATTGGGGTTTTAAGCTCGTGTGCAATGTCGCTTGTTAGGCGTTTTTCATTACTATAGAGTTGCTGATTAACGGTAATAAACTTATTTAGCTCGTTACGTATAGGTTCTATTTCTTCTACTTTAAAGTCGCTTTCTATTGTTTGCGCAACACCGGTAATATCGAGTAACTTAATTTGGTCGTTTAAGTTGTGTAGCGGGTGCAGACCTTTATTTACAATACGTGTCACTAAATAGCGCACACCAAACACACCAAGTACACAGGTTAAAATAAAGACCACATCAATAATAATCAGTACTTTATTAAGTTCGGAGGTGGGCGCTGCGATTGCAAGAGTCATGGTATTAAAAACAGCAGAGTGAGTGGGATTTCTATCATCTTTTTGGGCTACAAAGTGACTTATAAGTGCGCGACCATCACGCCCGTTAGGAAGCTCGTAATCTATAATTTTAGATTCGTTTATCGGCATTTCTAAAAAAGGCAGGTTAGCATTTTCATAAAGCGCTAATGAGTCCGAGCGTTCAAACACATCACGGCCATGCCATAATTGGTAAAACTCCGTGGCATCTGCAGCTTCATACTCCGACATAAACTCACCAGCAAAATCAAATTCAACCACGTTGTTGTCATCTTCAACTAAGGTTTTTAAGTAGTTAGCTTTGTTAGTTAAAGACTGATTAAACTGATCTTCCACCCAAGTATCAACACTTAGATCAACGGTTAAAAATATGGTGAATAAAATAACAGAGATCACAGCGCTAATATTATTAACGAGTTTACGTTTTATTGAGTGACTTTTATTTTGTTGTTGCGACATAACCAAATCCACGTTTGTTTTTTATCGGGAGCTCGCCATCAAACTGTCTTACTTTTTTACGTATGGTTGAGATGTGTGCTTCAAGCGCATTTTTAGAGAGCATATCAAACTGACCTACCACCGCTTCACTTATAAGCTCAAGCCCTAATACTCGCTCTGGGGCGTTAAATAAGCATTCTATTATTTTGTATTCATTGCGAGTGAGCTCAATGGCATGTTGCTTGTAGTGAAGAGTTTTAAGTGACAGATCTAATACGCAATCACCTACGGTAAGGGTATTTTGTTGGTTTTGCAGTGAACCACGACGAAGTAATGCAAGGACACGAGCATGGAGTTCTTCAAACGAAAATGGCTTAGTTAAATAATCATCAGCGCCTTTCATAAGGCCGCTAATTTTATCTTGAGGCTCACTTCGTGCCGATAAAATTAGCACACGGCTTTGGCTATTACTGCTGCGCAGTGCTTGTAAAATACTCATGCCATCAACGCTCGGTAGCATTAAATCAAGTACTAGGAGGTCGTAGTTTCCACTGAGTGCCATACTCAACCCTTCTGAGCCATCACCAGTTTCATCTACGGTAAAACCAAGGTTGCTAAGGCCAACTTGCAAGCTGCGTCTTAGTGCTTCAGAGTCTTCAATAACGAGGATTTTCATGTTTACTCGGTTTATAAAAATAGCCTTGTTACTTTAACAAGGCTTTATTATCAAGTCACTTGGTTAATGATACCAACCATTTGTATAAGCTAGATTACCTAAGTTCGCGTGGGCTAGGGCTTTTTTAACTAGTTGCTCATCGTTTTCACATGGTACAAGCTGGTTATTGCTATACGTATAGGTGGTTGCTGGTTTTTGTGGTTGTAACACCACCACTTTATTATCGTGCATGTAGGCAAAGTTTTTGTCGTATTGCATCATTGCGCGTTGTTTGTTGTCGCTAATTGGCTTTGATAAATCATGACCTATCATAGGGTGCTTACCACTTGCGCCAATTAAAGACAGTAGAGTAACAGGAATATCGAGCTGGCTGGCTAGTTGGCTATCTCGTTTATGGGTAATACCTTTACCAAAAATAACGGCCGGAATTTTAAAGTGATCAACCGGTACTAAATTTGAACCCGATACGCGCGAGTCGTGATCGGCAATAACTATAAATACAGTATCATCCCAGTAGCTCGATTTTTTAGCTTTTTCGATAAAGGTGCCTAGTGCGTAATCGGCATACTTGGCAGCATTATTACGGGTTTGTTTTTGTTTATCGTACAGCGTTATTTTATCGTCAGGAAAGTCATACGGGCTATGATTAGAGCTTGAAAATATAAGGCTAAAAAAGGGTTTGTTTTGATTTTTAAGCTTAGTAAGTTCTATATCGGCTTGGTCGTACAAGTCTTCGTCTGATGCGCCCCACGAGCCATTAAAGTCTATTTTTTTAAAGTTATTTGTATCTACGATACTTTTAAAACCGTTGCCTAAAAAGAAGCTGCGCATGTTATCAAAATGGCTTTCGCCACCATAAATGAACTGCGTGTTGTAATTTTGCTTCGCTAAAAAATCAGCAATGGTAAAAAAGTCACGTTGTGATTTATCAAGCTTAACAACTGCACGCGAAGGCGTTGGTGTAAACCCTGTAATTACTGCCTCAATTCCACGTACTGAACGTGTACCCGTGGCGTATAAATTATCAAACCCCCAGCCTTGTTTATAAAGGGCGTCTATATTAGGTGTAAGCGGTAAACCGCCAAGCGTGCCTACATAACGAGCACCTAAACTTTCTTGTAAAATAATGACTAAATTTTTGGGTTTACCTGTATTACTTGCGCCATGAAACGTTTTTGTAGGGGCGGTTACATCACTAAATGTGCCTTGCGTATTTTGCATGTTACTACGCACAATACTAAGTAATTCATCGGTGGGCATTTTACCGTAATAGTCTTGGCTCGATTGCTCATTAGAAAGTTGCTTAACTGCAAATGTGACGCTATAAAGTGAGTTAAGGGTTAAGTCGTTAAGTAAGTGATCAGTAGAGAACGAGACCATGGCGGGGTTAAGTGGTCTGTGTCCTAATGAGTTGCGGGCGCCAAAAATAGTTAAGCATACTAAAACAAGCGCTAAAATTGATTGATTTAAACCTGTTAGTGATGACTTGCTTTGCCATTGATTGCTAAATATTTTACTTGCAAATTTACAGCTTAAAATAAGTGCTATAACAGCAATAAATACTTCTAACTTATAGCCTGAAAAAATCATTTTTGAGACTTCTTTAGGGTAAATTAAATATTCTATAAATAAGCGGTTAGGGCGCAAGTCGTACTCGTTTATAAACGTAGGCGTAATCACTTCAAAAAAAACGAGTAAAGCAGACATCCCCACTAAGTAAATTTTTATTAGGCCGCGTACTTTATTTTGCCAACCTACGCTTTGCATCAGTAAGGTAAGTAGTAATGCGGGCATAATAATGTAGCTTAGAGTGGCTATATCAACTCTTAAACCACCTATAAATATAGATAACCACGCATGAGATCCAAATACACGTTCGCCTTGCCATACACTTAAACCAAAGCGAGCAAGTGTTAACAAGCTAAGTGCCAAAACAGCAAATACAACAAAAATCCATACAGGGCCAAGTGCATTTTGTACCTTAGGTATTACTTTAAATATTAGCCTCGTTATTTTAGCTATAAAAGTTAGCTTTATGCCCATAACACAGCCCACCAAATAAGTGCGGCAATTAACATAGCTATAAACACACTGGCAGAGGCTATATCTTTAGCGAGACCCGAAAGCTCATGGTATTCACTGCCAATCCTATCAACCACAACCTCAACTGCCGTATTTACAAGTTCAGCAAACAATACAAACAGCAGGCTGGCTATAAGCAGTAATTTATCCCTTAGTGCAATTTCTTGTAGCCATACAAACACACCAAGTAACGAAAACAGTGCTAACTCTTGTTGAAACGCCGCTTCAAATCGACTCATCCATTTTAAGCCGTTAAAAGAATGGCTTAAGGTAAAAATAAGGCGCATTAAGCCTTGGCGTTTTATAACGGTTTTATTACTCATAGTTTTATTTCGCTTGGTGTTGTTTGGCAGCTAGCAAGTAAATCAAGGGATGCCTGATACGTTTTGCTTTTAATGCCAATTAAATTTAAAAGAGTGTGAAAAATATTGTCGTGTGAGCGTGCAGCAGTGGTGTCTAAATTAGCTAAACAGGTATTGGTAATGCGCTGATTATGCTCATCAGCCCACATATAAAGAGGAACATGCGTTTGTGTGCTAGGTGCAAAGCTATACGGAAAACCATGTAAATAAGCACCGGCTTCGCCAAGTGATTCACCATGATCAGAGACATATAAAAACTGCTTATCTATGTTGTTTGGCAGTGTTTTTAATTGCTCAATTACTTGGGCGTTAACAAAGTCGCTGTACGCAATTGTGTTGTCGTAGGTATTAACTAATTCATCGAGTGAGCAGTTTTGAATGTCGCTTCTGTCGCACGTGGGCGTAAATTGCTTAAATTTATCTGGGTAGCGTTTAAAGTAGGTTGGTCCGTGTGAGCCCATCATATGTAGGACGATAACGGTGTTAGCTTGGCTTAAATTAGCGAGTTTGCGTTTAAGTGGAGCAATAAGCACTTCATCAAAACAATATTTTCCATCGCAAAGCGCTGATGGGGTGGTTGGTATATCAATATTAACAACACGGGTGCATACGTTTTTACAGCCGCTGTTGTTATCAACCCACAGTACGTCGCTGCCAGCTTGTTGTGCTAAATCAATCAGGTTTTGTTGGTTGTCGGCTGCTAATCGATCAAAGTTATCTTGTGTTTGCAGTGAAAACATACACGGCACAGACACTGCAGTAGCGGTTCCACAAGACGCCACATTATTAAAATACGTCACATTATACTTTTGTGTATAAGGATTGGTGTTACGCTTATAACCTTGATAAGCAAAGTTTTCTGCTCGTGCGGTTTCGCCAACAACCATAACTGTTACGCTGGTGGTATTGGGTGCAATGAGGGTGGGTGTTGCATCTATATTTTTAAATTCCATATTGGTATACAGCAGCTGATCGCGCATGTATTTATAACCGCTAGAGAGATACTGAAATGGGATGAGTTCTTTTTTCAAAATACGGT
>NZ_PJBR01000109.1:0-14088 GCF_002863625.1 Pseudoalteromonas sp. MelDa3
AATCTATACCAATTTTATTAAACTAAAAAGGGAGCATTTAAATGCTCCCTTTTTTATACTTTTAAAAACGCCATTGCGCATTTAGCATTATTTGCTGCTGCGAGATTCGTTCATTAAATCCAATTGGCTCTCTATTTTTTGCAGCACTTTTAAGTGCAGAACCTTCAACCCCTATTTGTAGTTTATTAGTGAGCTGGTAGCGCCATGTTGCTGTTAAGCCTTCCCCATTACTTGCATTAGGGTCAAACGCAGTGGTGTCGTTGTCAGTAACTTTAAAATAATCATAACGTACAGAAACTCGATGCTTGCCTTCTTTATGGCTCAGCATTAAATAATGGCTATAAAAAGCATTATCAATTAATGCGTTACTGCCCATTTCAGTTTTACCATTAAGTACCTGTGCTATTAAACGTGTTTTACTATTAAACTTATAAAGCCAAGCGGCGCTTGTAAAGCGAGTATCCCAAGCATACTGCCCTGTACTAATATTAAGTGTGGTTGGGTCGCCATTATTGTTGTAATAATAAATTCGAAATTGTGATTTTTTTAAGTAATCCCAATGTACGCCAGCGTAATAGCCAAAACGCCCATCTACTTCTTCAAACGGTAAAACCTGATTAGCCTGCCAACGTAATTCGTATGCATTTAATGCCGCTATAGGCGCAAATTTAACACTTTCGTTAAATGTAGTTTGTCTATCGTGTAATGCAAAACCACGCCATGCGAGTAAAGTGCCTGCGGGGTCATTGCCTTTAAATGTCGCACCTACAAAGCTAAAGCTATGTCTGCTGTTAAAACGTTTTGCTGGGCGCTTAATAGTTACCTCTGCGCCAACAGTGCGTACTTCCTCGCCTATCCAGCTATTAATAGCTGAGTTTGTATAGTTATAAGGAGAAGTCCACCCTATATCAGGATTTTCAAGCGACATAAGTGGGTAAAAGCCCCCCACGCGCATGTGCCATTTATAGTTGCTGTTAGATAGCGGCTGATACTTTATATAAGCCTGTGTAAAACCAAGGCTAACATCAGGATCTTGATTCGCATTTAACACCCCATGAGCCGACCAACTAGATGCTAAATCAACATTAAAATCTAAAATACCTTGGGATAAAATAAGTTCGTCGCTTTTAGTATCGTGCCGATATAGCCCAAGGCCGCCCTCTTGGAAGCTACGTATATCGTCCCCCTGCACGGCTCTAATTTGTATCAAGCCTTTTACTTGTGCATACAATGCATTACTAAAACATAAAGCACCGGCTAAAAATGCCAGCCTCATTAAGCGATTAATAGTCATCAAATTCATCCGTAGCAAAGTCAATTTGCTCCGCAATTTCCTGCTTTACTTTATAAGTGATCGGGTTAGTAGCCACAGTAATAGTTTGAGATTCAACCTTACTAATATCACTAAATCCAGAATGCCAAACACTTAACGTGTATTCGCCTGCATTGGCATTTAAATCAACATTCCCGTTTTCATCAGTAATTGCAAAAATAGTACTATCTACCACCACAATATAACCTAACATCCAATCATGAATATTACAGCCAAGCTCAACAACACCCGTTTGATCAAAAGTAATGGGCGCTTTTGGGTGCTCCTTATATAGCTTTAATTCGAACGTTTTGGCTTTAGAAAATGAATAAACATGATGCATGATTGAGTCCGTATTCGGAAACTCTACCTTTGCATTTTGTGGGACAACTAAAATACGCGGCTTAAATTCTCGATTTTGCTGGGTCATCGCATAAGGTGCTTCTGGGGGAATAACGCTAGAGGTGTCTCCTGCAGTTAGCCATACAACAGCATTAGGTAATGGGTCATTATTAGCATTTTTAATTGTAATATTTGCTGCAAAAACTCCAGTACTAACACTTAGTAAAAATACATAAAGTAAGCTTTTTATCATTTTCTTGTCGCTATTATCAATTTGTTTACATTATAGACCGATTAAGCCACCAAATTCTTTCTATTTTTTAAAACATTGAATACGTATGTAAGCAGTCGTATTAATCATCAACAGTCATTATCCTTAGATGTCACCACCGACTCATCTAAGGACACACCATGAGAATACCAGCACTTGTGCTTTTAGCCTTTGCTAGTAATAGCTACGGACAAACCGTAGAGCTAAAATCGCCAGACACACAAATAACAGTAAGCATCTCTGACGAAAACAACACGCCAAGCTACGCAATAAAATTTAAAAACAAAGCGGTTATAAACAAATCTTTACTGGGGTTTGAATTTAAAACACAAGCAGCTTTTAGCGACGGCTTTAAAATTAAAAGCATTAAACAACAAAGCGTTAACTCGCAGTGGCAACAACCTTGGGGCGAACGCCAAAACGTTATTGACGAATATAACGAAGTAGCCATTACTTTTACAAAAAACGAGCCAAATAAAGACACCTACACTATTCGATTTAAAGCATTTGATAGTGGGGTTGGATTTAGATACGAAGTACCACAACAAGTAGGCTTCGAACATACAGAAATAACCAAAGAGTTAACTGAATTTGCAATAAACAATAGCCATGATGCAACAGCATGGTGGATACCTGCTCGTGGCTGGAACCGCTACGAATATGTTTACAACACTACTCCACTTAACGAAGCTCCACTAGCTCACACACCATTTACGTTTAAAACAAGTGACGGTACTCATATTAGTATTCATGAAGCCGCACTTGTTGATTACGCAGCCATGGTACTTAATCAGCGTCGCTCTGGTACGTTTACTGCCGATTTAACGCCGTGGTCAGATGGTGTCGCAGTTAAAAAACAAGGTGCTTTTAAAACACCATGGCGCACCATTCAAATAGCCGACAGCGCTGTTGGCTTAGTTAATTCAGATATAATACTAAACCTAAACGAGCCTAATAAACTCGGCGACGTGTCGTGGGTTAAGCCTGGCAAATACGTGGGTATCTGGTGGGGTATGCATATAAACACGCAAACTTGGGGTCGCGGTAAAAAACACGGCGCCACTACGCAAACCACAAAATACTATATGGATTTTGCAGCGCAGTATGGTTTTGATGGCGTACTCGTTGAAGGCTGGAATATTGGTTGGGATGGCGATTGGTATTTTAATGGCGATGTATTTAACTTTACCAAACCGTACGACGACTTTGATATAGCAGCGCTTGCTCAATACGGCAAAGAAAAAGGCGTACAGCTCATTGGCCACCATGAAACATCAGGCAATGTAAGCAACTACCGTGACCAAATGGAAGATGCTTTTGCCCTTTACGAAAAATCAAACGTAAGCCAAGTAAAAACAGGTTATGTAGCCGATGGCGGAAATATAAAACGTATAGACAAAAACGGTATTGCTCGCCACGAATGGCATGACGGCCAGTTTATGGTTAACGAATACCTTTATAACGTAAAACTTGCGGCTAAGCATAAAATTAGCATTAATACTCACGAGCCAATTAAAGATACAGGCCTGCGCCGTACTTATCCAAACTGGATTGCGCGCGAAGGTGCACGCGGACAAGAATATAATGCATGGGGTTCACCACCTAATCCACCAGAGCATGTACCAATGCTTGCTTTTACCCGCATGCTTGCAGGACCAATGGACTTTACGCCAGGTATTTTTGATATGAGCTTTAATGGTTTAGGAGGCGATACAAACCGCCCACAAACTACACTTGCCAAACAACTTGCACTTTATGTTGTTTTGTATAGCCCAATTCAAATGGCTGCCGACTTACCTAAAAACTACTTGGCTAAGCCCGATGCATTTCAATTCATTCAAGACGTACCAACAGATTGGCAGCAAAGCATTGCTATTGATGGTGAAGTAGGCGACTTTATTGTATTCGCTCGTAAAGAGCGTAAAAGCACTAAATACTCAGGAAACGATTGGTACTTAGGTGCTGTTACTGACGAAAAAGCCCGAACTATTGAGGTAAAACTCGACTTTTTAGAGCAAGGCAAAAAATTCGAAGCGCAAATTTATAAAGATGGTAAAAACGCAGAGTGGAAAAATAATCCGTACGATATAGCTATCGAAAAACGTGTTGTAACTGCAAGCGATAAACTAACGCTTAAATTAGCCACTAGTGGCGGTACAGCTATTCGTTTTAAAGCACTTTAAAATAGAAATTAAAGGCCACAGTAAAATATAGCGGCCTTTAATTTAGTTCTCTAAATTGCAACTAACTTCATCTTCGCGTCTGACAGCAGACAAGGCTGAAGCTACAATACCAGTGGGGACAGCTACGAGTCCAAGCCCAATCATTAAGATGAAAAAAGTAAAAAAACGTCCCCCAATAGTTATAGGGTAGATATCGCCATATCCAACTGTAGTTAATGTGGCAACTGACCACCAAAGGCTATCAAAAATTGATTTAAAAACCTCTGGCTGCGCAGTGTGCTCAAAATGATAAATACCTACAGCTGAAAGATATAATAAAACCAAACTCATCCCTGTAAAAATAACTAACTCTTCTTTTGCTAAGTAAATAGCCCTCGCAAATCGAAGTAAAGCAGTGTTATATCTTACTACCTTCAATACTCGAACTAATCTTAACAGCCTAATTAAGCGTAATGTCCTTAAATCTACAGCAAATGCTAGATAAAAAGGTAAAATAGCAACAAGATCCACAACTCCATAGAAGCTAAAAACAAAGTTTAGCCTGCGTTGCGATAAGGCAACCCTTGTTAAATATTCAAGAGTAAAAATTACAGCAATTAACAGTTCGGAGTACTTTAAAAATACTTTTGTTTCACTACTTAAGTCTGGCAATGTTTCAACTGAGAAACACAATACAGAAAATAAAATTAACCCGGAAATGACCCATACGAATATTGGTCTATCTAAAAATATTTTATCATCTTCCTTAACAACCACATTTATTCCTTGATATTAAAATTCAATAGTCTAAAAGCGCCTTTAGGTATTTTTTAAATTAATTCAAGACCTTTATTGGCAAATATACTTGTGCACTTAAACCGCCTTCTGGACGGTTTTCTAGTTTTACTTTACCGTCGTGCATATCAACAATGCGTTTAATAATAGCAAGACCTAAACCACTGCCTTCACTGCCACGTGCAGCATCGCCTTGTTTAAAGGGCTCAAACACAGACTCTAATTCGTTTTCAGGAATGCCGGGGCCACTATCGTTTACAGCAATAACCACGTATTTTTTGTTTGAATTAAAGTAGCTAAGTACTTCAATATCGCCCTCAGAATAACGCAGTGCATTACCAATCATATTGGTAATTACACGCTTAATAGCCACAGAGCTTAACGGTATATTGCCTATATTAGGATTACTTTTAAACGTAATAGTACGTTGATGTTGAAGCTCAGAATTGACAACCTCGGCAACTAAAGCATTTATATCTTCGCAACTTAGCTCATCTGTTTTATGGTGGCGTAAATACTCAATAAACTGATCAATAATGCCGTTCATGTCTTCTATATCGTAAATTATACCTTCGCGAAGATAGTCGTCTTCATCAACCATCATTTCGGTAGCTAAACGAATACGCGTAAGCGGCGTACGTAAATCATGAGATACACCGGCCATTAGTAAACGGCGGTCGTTTTCGAGTGCGGCAATTCCGCGCGACATTTGATTAAACGCACGCGTTACTTCTATTACCTCTGTTGAGCCTTGTTCTTCTAACTTAGTAGAAAAATCGCCTTTACCCACTTTCACAGCAGCTTGTTGCAGTGCTTTTAATGGCCTATTAAGGTGCCTTGCAAACAACCACCCACCCAGCACACTTAAAAAACCAATACTTGATAAGTAAAACGTTAAAAACTCTAAGTTGTTCTCCTTAAAGCCTTTAAGCGGTACTTTTACCCAATAACCTGGCGCTTGCGGTGCTTCCACCCAATAAATCAACGGATCAGTTTGGCTAATACGTACGCGAGAATAACCGCCAAGTTGCTCAGTCATGCTACGCGATAGCATAGAATATTCGCGGCTTTGCCCAAGCCCTTGACGCATCGCTTCTCGCTGAGTCATCACTTCAATGCCAGTAATTTCAAAAAACTTTGCAGATACTTCGTCGTTTATTTCAACGCCATCTTCCCAGTCAATAAATACTGTTTTAATTTGCTTAGCAAGCATCAAGTTAACTTGCTCAATGGTTGGTTTTACAACATAAAAACTAACCGTAACATAAGACACTATTTGATTTATGAGCAGCAGAGCCGCCACTAAAAAAACAGTTTGTCCAAAAGCACTGCGAGGAAACATGCCCATAAATATTACTTTTCACCGTCGGGAACAAACACATACCCCAAACCCCAAACGGTTTGAATATAACGAGGATTAGCAGCATCTACTTCAATCATGCGTCGAAGTCGCGACACTTGCACATCAATACTTCGCTCAAGCGCACTGTAATCACGCCCACGCGCTAAGTTCATTAGCTTATCGCGGCTAAGTGGCTCACGCGGATGCGAAACAAGCGCTTTTAGCACTGCAAACTCACCACTGGTAAGCGATATTGTTTTATCCCCTTCACTCATTTCGCGCGTTGCTAAATTAAGCGTAAATTTACCAAAAGCGATTAAGTTTTCTTCAGCAGCAGGTGCGCCTGGCACTTCTTTTGCGCGGCGACGTAAAATTGCTTTTATGCGAGCGAGTAGCTCACGTGGATTAAATGGTTTTGGAATGTAATCGTCAGCGCCAAGTTCAAGGCCAATAATGCGGTCTACTTCGTCGCCCTTTGCAGTAAGCATAACAATAGGAATTTCATTTTCTTTTTGGCGTAGACGGCGGCAAATCGATAAGCCATCCTCGCCCGGGAGCATTAAATCGAGAACCATTAAGTGAAAGTTTTCTCGCTCTAGGAGTCTATCCATTTGCTCCGAGTTTCCTGCGGTTCTAACAATAAAGCCTTGCTCTACTAAGTAACGTTCAAGCAAACTGCGTAAGCGCATATCGTCATCAACAACTAATACTTTTGTGGTTTCGTGTCCCATAATCTCTTTCTTATTTTTATATCCAATTACTAGTTAATATAAATGAAAAACTTAATAATCAAAAACTAATTACTTGCTTAGATTGTTACTGAACATTTCAAAGCTTACTTACTCGTACTTTATTACATTTTACGCTCGACAAGTTTTGGCAAATTTAATAACGTGCACACCATTAGAGTTAATAAAGAATTCACCATGAAAACAAATTTAGTTACCCGTGAAGGTTACTTACAATTACAACAAGAACACGACCAACTATGGAACGTTAAACGCCCAGAAGTAACAAAAATAGTTAGTTGGGCAGCCAGCCTCGGAGATCGCTCTGAGAACGCAGACTATCAATACAACAAGCGTTTGCTACGCCAAATTGACCGTCGTGTACGTTATTTACGCAAACGCATACCTGATTTAAAAATCATCGACTACTCTCCCGTTCAAGATGGAAAAGTGTTTTTTGGTGCATGGGTCGAAATTGAAAACGAAGAAGGTGAAACTAAAAAATTCAGAATTGTCGGACCTGATGAAATTTACGACCGAAAAGATTACATTTCGATAGACTCACCTATGGCGCGGGCGCTGATTAAAAAACAAGTAGATGACGATTTTGAGGTACCTACTCCTCAGGGTAAAAAACAGTGGTATGTAAACAGTATCGATTACCAAAAAAAGAAATAAAAAGTTTTGATTCAGATCATGTTAACTTTTGATTGTGTAAATTAAACCAATAAGCTATAACTGAATTATTCAAGTTGATTTGTTTAATTTGAAAGCAGTTAATTAAGGTCGTGGTTATGTCAAACATAGTACAGCGCATATTAAATAATGCCGTATTGTTTGCACTTTTAATGAGTGTAAGTTTGACGCTGCATGCCAGTAACACTGAAGTAAACCTTGATAACGCTAAACTATCTAATCACTTTATTGCTTGTGACATTCCTGACCAAGCAAACCTCGATTTTGACGTAGACTCTCACGTTAATACTATTACCTTTAGGTCGCCTCAACCACTTCCTAATGTCGTAGATTCTTTTTATAAGAGCACCAACCTAAACAGACCTTTTAGCACTGCGTACCAACGCGGACCACCTAGCTATTTAATTTAATTCATTATTTTACAACTTAATTAAATTTTATAACTACTAAGGTGACTACTATGTCTAACTTTAAAGAATTACGTACTCAAAATGTTTCTCACGGCGTTATTGCAAGCACATTTGCAGATGACCAACCATTGATTGATTTATCATCTCCAGCACTAAAAATGGTAAATAACTTTACTCAAAAAACGCCCATTCGTGCAGAGCATACAACAACGATTACAGATGCACTTAAACAAGTTAGTGCACAACAATCTGATTTTGTTTTAGTAACCGACGAGAACCAAAAATTGATTGGTCTTGTTTCTAGCGCCGATTTACAAAGCTCTAAAATTACTATTATTGCAGAGCGTTTAAATACCCCACGAAGTGAAGTAAGCTTGCGCGATATTATGACGCCAATTAGCCGACTTACAGGTGTAAGCATGCAAAGTTTAAGCTATGCATGTATTGGTGATGCGCTGCAAACAATGGAGCATCAAGGTGTAATGTTTTTATTAGTAACAACAGCAAGTAGCGAAATTTGTGGTTTAATTTCAGCTCGCCAAATAGCTAAAACATTACATATTCCACTACATATTAGCCCTATTGCTCACTCTTTCAGTGAAGTATTAGAAAACATTGAGCATCCTCACTAGGGCGCTCTTTTAGTTGAATTGATTTACTCCCCTCCCAACCATCTTAAAGCAAGTGAAATAGCTTGCTTTAAGAGCTTTTTATTACTACCTCCTGTGATATTATTCAAGCAATTAACGGCGCCAGTAACACGCTTCTGGTCTTATTTTATTGTATAAAAAGGTTTTTGCATGAGCGATATCTCTGCACGTTTAGCCGGTGAGTTAAACGCACAGCAGCAACAGGTTGTTGCAGCTACAAAATTACTTGATGAAGGCGCAACTGTTCCTTTTATTGCCCGCTACAGAAAAGAAGTTACCGGCGGCCTAGACGACACCCAATTACGCCTTTTAGAGCAGCGTTTATCGTATTTACGTGAACTAGAAGAGCGCCGCAGTTTTATTTTATCGACCATCGAATCGCAAAATAAATTAACGCCAGAGCTAAGTGCCGATATAACTAATGCACAAAGTAAAACTGAACTTGAAGATTTATACCTACCTTATAAAGCTAAGCGCCGTACTAAAGGCCAAATAGCAATTGAAGCTGGTTTAGAACCACTTGCAGATGCACTATTTAAAGATGCTAACCTTGACCCAGAGCAACAAGCAGATCAATTTGTAAGTGCTGAAAAAGGCTTTGCAGATACAAAAGCTGTACTCGAAGGCGCTAAATTTATCTTGATGGAGCGCTTTGCTGAAGACGCAAAATTACTTGCTAAATTTAGAAGTCACATAAGCCAAAACGGCGCAATTGAAAGCACTGTAATTAAAGGCCAAGAGCAAGCGGGTGCAAAATACCGTGACTACTTTGAGCATCAAGAACTTCTCAAAAAAGTACCTTCTCACCGCGCGCTTGCTATGCTTAGAGCCCGAAATGAAGGTGTACTTCAGTTAAATGTTAATCCAGAGCCTAGCGCTGAAAATTCAGCGCAACTATGTGCCAACATGATTGCTGACCATTACCGTTTAGATATTAAATATAAAGCGGCAAGTCCTTGGTTATTAAACGTTGTGCAATGGGCGTGGAAAATTAAGTTAGGATTACACCTAGAGAATGAATTTTTTGCAGCAATGCGCGAAAAAGCAGAAGCTGGTGCAATCGACGTATTTGCTAAAAACTTAAAAGATTTATTAATGGCAGCACCTGCAGGCCCCCGTACTACTTTAGGTCTTGATCCAGGCCTTCGTACTGGCTGTAAGATTGCCGTTGTTGATAGCACAGGTAAATTACTAGCTACACAAACTATTTTCCCTCATGCACCACAAAATCATTGGGATAAATCAGTGCGTACGTTAGAGCAACTTTGTCGTCAGCATAAAGTTGAGCTAATTGCGATTGGTAACGGTACTGCATCACGCGAATCAGATAAGTTGGTTGCTGAGCTTATGAAAGCAAACAGCGAACTTAAGCTTAGTAAAATTATGGTTAGCGAAGCGGGTGCATCGGTTTACTCAGCTTCTGAATTTGCAGCTAATGAATTCCCAGATTTAGATGTTTCTATACGAGGGGCTGTCTCTATTGCGCGCCGCCTTCAAGATCCTCTTGCTGAACTTGTTAAAATTGAGCCAAAATCAATTGGTGTTGGCCAATACCAACACGATGTATCGCAAAGCCAATTAGGCCAAAGCCTTATTTCAGTAGTTGAAGACTGTGTAAACTCAGTAGGCGTAGATTTAAACATGGCATCGGTACCGCTACTTACACGCGTATCTGGTTTGAACAAAACATTAGCGCAAAATATCGTTAATTATCGCGATGCTAACGGCACATTTACTAAACGTAGTGAGCTTAAAAAGGTTGAGCGTTTAGGGCCAAAAGCATTTGAACAAGCGGCTGGTTTTTTACGTATTAACAATGGTAGCGATCCTCTAGATAACTCATCAGTTCACCCTGAAGCTTATCCTGTTGTTAAACGTATTTGTGAACGCAATAGCGTAGATGTCAGTAACCTAATTGGTAACAGCGACTTTTTAACTAAACTTGCTGCAAACGATTACACTGACGAAAAATTTGGCTTACCAACCGTTACCGACATTATTACTGAGCTTGATAAACCAGGTCGCGATCCGCGTCCTGAATTTAAAACAGCTGAGTTTAAAGCTGGCGTTGAAAAAATTAGCGACCTAAAACCAGGTATGATTTTAGAAGGCGTGGTTTCAAACGTTGCTAACTTTGGTGCATTTGTTGATGTAGGTGTTCACCAAGATGGTTTAGTGCATATTTCAGCAATCACGAATAAATTTATATCAGACCCACGCGAAGTAGTAAAAGCGGGCGATATTGTAAAGGTTAAAGTTGTTGAAGTAGACGCTGCACGTAAACGTATAAGCTTTACTATGCGCTTAGATGACGACATTGACACAAGTAATAAGTCAGCAGCGCCAGCTACGCAAAAGCCACAAGCACGTGCTAATAATTCGCAACCTCGCGCTGCAAAGCCTAAACGTGACAACGGTAATGCGTTAATGGGTAATGCATTTGCCGATGCGTTCGCTAATGCTAAAGTGAAAAAATAATAGTTGTACAGCTAAGCTAAAACGAAAAAAACCGCGTAAGCGGTTTTTTTGTGGTTACGTTTTACTAAATTATTAACTTAACGCTGAAAAACTACTTTGGCTCGCTGGCGATGTAGCCATTTGATAAAAGTTAGCAATACGCCCCGCCCGTGCCTCAACATCGGCATCACGTGTTTGCTCATCACTTTTAGCTGTTTTTGTATCGTTGCTTTCATCGCTAGAGAATGAAGCTTCAAGCTTACTTTTTGCGTCTTCGTCGTCTTCTTTTTCAGGTTGTGCAAGCTCAGATTGAGCCGCTGCTAGCTTTTGCGTAGCATCTGCAGCAATAGAGCGATCAGCTCCCGAAGGCTCTGCAGGCGCCAATGCCGCAGCACGTACCGTTTGCATTTTGTCTATAGTCGCTTGCGGATCACCCGGAACTTCAGATACATCTATTTGTACTTCTCCGCCAACTGCGTAGTTAGTACCATCTGGGCCACGTTGATACTCATAGCTTGGCGAGCCAGCATGTTGTCCACCTACAGAAGCGTGCGCTTGCTCGTGTATTCGTACTTCAGTATCTCGTGCTTTTAGCTCTGTAATTTGTTGTTGTTCTTGTTCTAATTGCAGCTCTTCTTGCTCAGATTCTTTTTTCTCAATTTCTTCACTTTCTTCCTCAGAGCCCTCAGGGTTTTCTGAGTTTCCATCGCGCTGCTGAACTGACTTTTCGTCTGCTATTTTCCCCGTTGCGTTATACGTCGCAGCATCGCTACTGCCTGGTAATTTTGCTTTTTCAGAATCACTTTGCGCTTTGGTTTCTGTATTGCTTGCGCTACTAGATGCGGGAGCAGGAATAACTTCGCGTAGTTGGTTGTCACGCCGTGCAGTTTCCGTATAAACATTTGCAGTGTTTATATTGATAGACGGAAATGGCGTGACAATATTCATAATACTAAACTTTAATATCGATTAACGTGCCAAGTACATCATCGGCCGTTTGAATTGATTGCGTATTTGCCTTGGCATTAAACTCTTCAACTTTTAAGTTAACAAGCGCTTCATCAACACGAGCTGGCTGTGCTACAGGTGCAGTAATAGCTTCTTCAGGGCGTGCTGCTGTAAGCTGACGTTGCTGCGCTAATTGCGCGTCATCTTGCTGTTCTATACTGGCACGGTTAATCTCAGCACTGGCTTTTTCAATACCTTGGCTAGCTCGATTAAACCCTTCTACACCACTATTAAATACAGATCCGATTGGCATATTAAAACCTCCACCAAATAAACATTGTTTAATTATCGCTCAGGTTCTGCTCAAAATAAAGCTTTAAACAGCGCTATTCTTAGCTCTATTTTAAAGCATTGATTTAACGACAGATAAAAACTCACTTTTATGAGAAATAAACGGCGCGTGCGACGCTTTATCTAGCACTTCGTATTCAAACTCAGTATTTAGTACTGACATTTCACTAATTGCTTTATAAGGCACTAAGGCATCAAGTCGGCCAAATACTCCTTTGATAGGTACTGGGCAATGAGCAAATAAATCACGTAAATCGTCGTTTTGTAAAATATCTAAACCAGCACTCAGGGCGTCGCTTTGTGGTGCGCTGTACTGATTTAGTAATTGTTTAAGCAGCTTTATATCATCACGCGCCGACTCGCTACCCATCGCTTGAATAGCTAAGAAGCGCTCTATTGTTTTTTCTCGATGATTAACTAACTGCTCTTTAAACTGCGCCAATACATTCGCTTTTATTCCGGGCCAATTATCTGCCTCCGCAAAAAAAGGAGTCGATGCAATTAAAATAACTTTTGATACTTTTTCAGGCCAATGCTTAGCAATATAAAGTGCAAATAATCCACCTAACGACCACCCCATTAAAATGGTCTTCGGCTTTAACTGCTTACTTAAAGTTTCTGCTGCATCATGCAAAGTATAAGGGCTTGGGCAAACATGGCTATTACCAAACCCAGGTAGGTCAAGGCTACGTACACTTCCTGAATATAAAAACTCAAGTTCTGGCTGTACTAACTGCCATACGCCCTGATTCATTCCCCAACCATGTAATAACACTAACTCATTTTGCATATTTGCCTAACCTTTACCAAACTTAGGCTCATCATAACGTTTAAAAAGGCGATTGCAATGCAAGGAGCGAGTCAGTGAAACAAGCCGTTTTAAATTGGTTATTTCCCTCTTATTGCGTGCAATGTCAAAATACGATTACGACCTCTTTAGGGCTTTGTGATTATTGCCTTGAAGATTTACCATTGTTTGATTTTAGTAAGCATAAGAATTTACTGCATCGACCCGATATTGTTGAGATGTTTCCTAATTGCGAGTTTGATAAATTATTTGCCTGTGCTTTTTATCAACCTCCCTTTGAACATTGGCTTAAAAGGCTAAAATTTAATAATCAAATTCATTATAAAAAGGCATTGCAGCAAGTTATACAAAAACAATTAACGCAGTTTTTTGAGCAAAGCCCTACTTTGCCAGATACCTTTATTATTTTACCTCTTCATAAAAGCCGATTCATTACTCGCGGGTTTAATCAGGTAAGCCAAGTTTGGCAACCATGTTTAGCTAATTACGCATCAGTGAGTAACGTACTTATTCGCGATAAAAAAACACAAGCCCAGTCGGAGCTATCTAAAGCAAAGCGTATTAAAAACTTAAAAAATGCCTTTATTTGTACAGAGGATATGGGCGGTAAAACAGTCGCTATTGTTGATGATGTGATGACGACAGGGGCAACATTAAACGCAGCTACTAGTGCACTAAAACAAGCAGGCGCTAAACAAGTGTGGGCTTTTACAACTTGCTTAACGCCTATTTAATTATTAAAAAGTATTATACCAATCCGCAATAATACTTAATCATTTTACGGGGCTAAACGTGTCGCTACCTGTGTTAAAAAAT
>NZ_PJBR01000011.1:0-55071 GCF_002863625.1 Pseudoalteromonas sp. MelDa3
CTTAACTCTCTGAGTAGTTCGTGCCTCGCTATGCGTTGGCGTTTCCTGTCTCAGTGGGGTCGCATTATAGGGAGATTCGAGCGGGGGTCAATGTTTTATTTCAGCTTTTTGACAATTAAATGAATTTAGTATGAAAGCTATACAAATAAAGGGCTGCAGGATACTTTTAGTTTAAAAAACACTCATAATTTATGTATCAATTGATGATGTATTAGTAAGGTTTAAACTAAGCTGTATGTTAAACAAACAACACACAGCTTTATTTAAAATTAAAGATTTATTTAGATGCTATTTCCCATACGGCAATAGAGCCTGATATTTCATTTCCAACAATTAAGAGTGGATTTCCTGTTGCACTTTGCTCTGCTGAAACGAATACCATTCCTTCAGGTGCCAAATCGCCTGTAATATTCGCTCCTTTAATTAAGCCTCTATTATAGAAGTAGTCTTCAAATTGCACATTGTATGGATTAGTAATGTCGTAAACCATAATACCGCCCATACGTTCTAATCCAACAAAAGCAAATGTACGATCGTCAATTTTACCAATAGTCAGCGCTTCAGGCTCTGCGCCTTTATCATCTGAACGTGAGTCACCTTTGTTTTCATCTTCATTATTGTTAAATGATTCACCATGCACAGATGCTGTTATACGTGCTATATCGTCACCTGAATCAAAAACCACCAGCCCATTGCTATCCCAAATAGTAAAAGAACGTGCGCCATAGCCGTAAAGCGATTCGTATTGCCCGTCGTTATTGGTATCGCCTTTTATTGTTGTTACTTTTAAGCGACCAATATCATCATCGTCATTATTTAAGTAATCAAAATTAGTAGCAAGCGTTAAGTCTTCAACGCGGCTCTCATCTATATAAGCTAAGCAGCCATCGTCTTTATCGAAATCAAGCCCGCCCTTTGCTATACAGTCTGCTTCATCCGTTGTATCAAAAAAGTATTCTCTTGCGTCACCTTCGTTGGCAGTAACTATAAAGTTAGCGCCTTTCCAACTAAAGCTTGAGATAGTATCGGGCTGGTACATACCATAGAGCCCTGGGTATGATTTAAAATTAACGCCGCCGTCTTTATCTGAGGCATCAAGTTGTAAGCTTGACCAATCTTTAAAGCCTAAGCCCTTTAGCTCAAGACTGTTGTCTTGTAGGTTAACTATTGCAAGTGCATTGTTTTCTTGAATAGATACATAAGCATATTTGTTATCTTTAGAAATGCTAACGTACTCGGGCTCTAAATCCATAGCTACTGTGGTATTTATTAGATTACCGTTAATAGTACGACCATTTGGGTTTGCAAAAACGACCCCTTGCGCTTCTAGTTCGGTTTGTTTGTTGTTATAGGCTTTAAAATCAATATTTATTGCTGTATCGGCTATTACATTATTTGTTATATCGATAATACTAATAGAACCTTCAGGATCTACGCTGTAGTCGCCACTTGGTTCACCTTCGTTAGCAACCACTGCCTTTGCGCCATCATGGGTGAACGTCACCATGTCTGGTAAAAATCCGACTGTAACATTTTTAATAAATACAGGTGAGTCGCCGCTTATATCGTAAAAAGCAATTTGACCTGTATCACCCGTGCTTTCAGCAGCCATTGCCACTGCAAGTAGATTGTTATTTTCATCAATAGCAATGCTGTTTGCATCGCCTTGGGTATGCTCGTTTAAAGGCAACGTAATAACGGATGTTAAATTTGTGGCGCTGATAACCCCTTCGTTATCTTTAACGAGTGCGGCAGTATCAAAGGTGTCGGCGGGTAAAATATTAACAACAGCGTCATCACCTGAACTGTTAATAGCGTAAATCCATTTTTTAGATGCTTGATATGCAACTATTTCAGCTGCACCTTCTGGGCTTTGTGCATTTAATACACCTCTACCCACAAGGTTAATATTTAATGCTGAATTGGCATTTATACCATTTAACCCATTAGTCCCACCTGTGCCTTGTTCTCCCTGTAATCCTTGAGAGCCGTTTTGACCATCGTCACCATCAAGTGAGCAACCAGTAAGAACAGATATAAGTGACAGCGCAATAATTGATTTTTTAAACATGTAATTTTCCTTAGTATTGTATTTGCTAAATATCAACACACAGGCATGACAAGATTATGGCAGTTTTAATACACCCCCTCAGTCTAAGTAATTAGCTTATACGCTAGCGGAGTTATTAAAATTAAAGCGGCCGTATAACCAAGAATTTTTACAGTAGGGGAATAATCTCGTTTAATTGCAACCCCTAGCAAAGGTCTAAGTACATCAATACGTGTAATACCCCATGTAATAACACCGCAAAAAGACCAAGTCCCTGTAATAATAATTAATGGTTCAGCAACAGGCCCTAAACTTAAAGGCTGTAGTAAAAAACACAAAATAATCAAAATGCTTTGATGCAATAAATAAAAGGGAAACACCCATACATTGAGCTGTTTTAAATAGTAAGTATTAAAATTTAAAAATCGGTGAGCGAACGCAAGTACAAAAAATACACCTACAACACGTTGAATATTGTAGCTACCGATTAAAATAAAATGAGGAAGAGTAAACACCTTCTGATAACTTAATATTATAAGTACAAACAAAACCGCAAAACTCAAAGCCAGTAATACCAAGTTTTTATTTAAGCAGTTCCAAAAGTAAGTGTTTTTAGCAAGTATGTATCCTGAGAGTAGCAGTATTAAGCCGTTAGTCTCTCTGATTGAATCGCCAGTTAAGTAATGGCTTGTAAATAGTTTGGCAATAATGAGCAAGGTAATTAAAAACCCAAATGACATACCCCCTTTAACAAATGTTTTTAAAGGCGCAATAAAGGGCAAGCGTGCAAAAAGAGTTAAAACAATAATGATCAGCATAAATTGCCACAACGAGCGCAAATACCATAAGTGATTTACATCCACATTCGGCCACACTCCAGACTGATAATTAATAAAAAGCGTATTGTTCGTCTCTATAAAAGCTAAATAAAATTGCCAATAGCTAATATCAATAACACCTTGCTGCGACATTTCTGCAAACAGCTGAAAAGGCACTATTAGCCATAATCCCACCAGCAAGGGTAATAGTAAAAAAATGGAACGATTTAAAGTGAACAATAACCAAGGCTTAAAGCCGCTTACTTTATCAATCATAAAACGCAGTGCTACGCCCGATATAAACCAAATGAGCAACATGCGCCAAGGTGAAAACACCAACATTAAATATTCAACATACTGTGATGTATAATTACTTTTAAAATGAAATCCCCAGTTTTCGCTATACAACATGCCAATGTGATAAAAAATTAGCGACGCAAATGCGATTATCCTAAGCCAATCAAGATAATATTTACGCGAATTAACTAATGAAGGTTGTTGTACTTGAGTGCTCATGCTTTTACTACTTTATGTATGTTATGCGTTATTCATACCTAAAGCTCTCGCTAAAACTATCTATAAGTGCTTATATTACAAGCAATAGTGATAAAAGGTGGTATACAGGGATAAGCGTGCCACATCAGCAATAAGCATATATTTATGAACCTACAGCACTTTCAACGTTTTCAAAGCATTTACGCATCAGTATTACTGTGTGCTTACGTATTAATTAATAATACAGTAAACGCTACAACCCAAATAATGGAAGCCCAAAGAGAGGGTGTTTTAACATTTTTAATGTGGGAACCTTTTGTTTGGGAGTATTCAAGTGCCTTGAGTACTTTGCTTATATTCCCTATTTTAATTTGGTTTTTAAGATACTTACCTTTTAATTGGCAAAACATTACAGCCTCATTAGGTATGTACTTTGGTGCCTCTATTATATTCAGCGTGTTACACGTTGGTATTATGGTAGGGGTTCGTAAATTCATATATTTGTTGAATGATGGGTCTTACAACTTTGGACTTAGTTGGTTTGAGCTTATTTATGAATACCAGAAAGATGCTATAAGCTTTGTATTTTTCATCGTACTTATCAAAGTATATCAATATGTGGTGCAGCAATTATTAGGTGAAGCTTCTTCAATTGAAGAAAGTGAGCAGCAAACAACATCGACCATAAATCGCTTATTGGTTAAAAAGCTCGGAAAAGAATTCATTATAAAAATAGAGGATGTTGATTGGCTTGAATCGTCGGGTAATTATGTAAACCTACATATAGGCTCACGTATATATCCTTTAAGGGCAACGCTTACAGCATTGAGCAAACAACTTGAAGTGCAGGGGTTTTGTAGAATTCACCGCAGCCATGGCGTAAAACTCGATAAAGTGGAGTCCATTACAGCACTCCCCAGTGGCGACAGTGAAATAAAACTAACAACAGGTAAAGTACTTAACTTGTCTAGACGCTATAAAGAGCAATTTAAACTTCAGCTAAAATAAAAAAGGCTACCTAAGTAGCCTCTATTGTTATTTTTTAACTGGGCGTTTCCAACCCGTTAAATTACGCTGTTTAGAGCGTGCTATTGCTAATTGGTCATCTTCAACGGTACTGGTGATCACAGAGCCTGCACCAATTGTTGCAGTTGCGCCTATATTTACTGGGGCAACGAGTGATGAATTAGAACCAATAAAGGCATTATCGCCAATAATAGTTTTTGCTTTGTTAACACCATCGTAGTTACAGGTAATAGTGCCAGCGCCAATATTCACTTTTTCGCCAATTTCAGCATCACCTAAATAACTTAAGTGGTTGGCTTTAGAGCCTTTACCTAGACGGGTTTTTTTCATCTCAACAAAGTTACCAATGTGTGAGTCTTCTTCCATTACAGCGCCTGGGCGAAGGCGAGCATAAGGACCAAGCGTACACTTATCTGCAACTGTGGCATCTTCAATCAGTGTATTAGCTTTAATAATAACGTTATCACCAATACTACAATTTTTAAGGACACAGTTAGAACCTATTTGTACATTATTACCAAGCGTGACCGTGCCTTCAAAAATAACGTTTACGTCGATAAGTACATCTTCACCGGTGGTAACTGTTCCTCGCACATCAATACGCGCAGGGTCAGCAAGTGTTGCGCCATTTAACATTAACTCTTCTGCTTGCCATGCTTGGTAAGCGCGCTCTAAGCCTGCAAGTTGTACGCGGTTATTTGCGCCCTCAACTTCCATTGCATGGTCTGGCTGAGCTGAAGTGATTTCTACGCCTTCACTGTGAGCCATTGCAACGATATCTGTTAAGTAGTACTCGCCTTGTGCATTATTGTTAGATAAGTTACCTAACCATGTTTTTAATAGCTTACCGTTAACAGCCATAATGCCTGTATTTACTTCGTTAATAAGTAACTGCTCTGGACTTGAATCTTTTTGCTCAACAATACCAACTAACTTACCACCGGCACGAAGCATTCGACCATAGCCATTTGGGTTTACCAAATTTACCGTTAATACAGCTAAACCATTTTTAGGTGTTGCGGCTAATAAACGCTCTAGTGTTGATTGTTTTGTTAGTGGTACATCACCGTATAAAATTAATACCGTGTCTTCATCATTAACATGAGAGTTGGCTTGCGCTACTGCGTGGCCAGTACCAAGTTGTTCAGCTTGAAGTACCCAATTTACATTGTTATCGGCAAGTTGTTGTTGTAATAGTTCGCCGCCGTGTCCGTAAACTAGGTTTGTAGTCGTTGCACCTAATGCCATCGCATTATCAATAACGTGCTGCACCATTGGTTTACCTGCAACTTTGTGCAAAACTTTAGGTAGAGCAGAGCGCATACGAGTACCTTTACCCGCAGCAAGAATAATAGTTGTTAGAGCCATTAAAACAATTTCCTTTTTTCGTTGTTTTAGCTAAATAAGTCTTATGTTTGATCAGAAGATTACGTAAATCACTTCTTGTGCAAATACTCAGTAGGTTAGTTTATTAGTACTGAATCTTGACTGAAAAAACACACTTAATTGGATGACGTTATTGTAGCGAGGATTCCGGCAGGATATAAGTGTAAAAGTGTAGATAATAATCGGACTAAGGTATTTAGTGTAAATACAAAAGTAACAGGCACAAAAAAGCCCACTTAAAGTGGGCTTTTTACAAACCGGATAGGCTTACTTGTGACGTAATTGCTGAATTACGCGTAACTGAGCAACTGCTTCTGCCAGTCGCGTAGCCGCTTGCTGATAATCAAACTCAACAGCTGACGAATTCGCCATATGTTCTTCAGCTTCACGTTTAGCTTTTTGTACAGAATCTTCATCTAAATCTTCACCACGAACCGCAGTATCTGCAAGAATCGTGATGTGATTTGGTTGAACTTCTAATGTACCGCCAGCAACATATATCACATCTTCGTGACCAAATTGCTTAACTAAACGTACCATACCAGGTTTAAGGGCAGTTAGTAGTGGAGCATGGCCTAGGTTTACACCCAGCTCGCCTTCACTACCAGATACTTGAATCGATTCAACAAGACCAGAGAACAAACTCTGCTCAGCGCTTACTACGTCAAGATGTACAGTCATAGCTGTCATACTACCCTCCTAGTTACATGCCTTTGGCTTTTTCTTGAGCTTCTTCGATAGAGCCAACCATGTAGAACGCTTGCTCTGGCATATCATCAAATTCACCGTTTAAGATGCCTTTAAAGCCAGAAATTGTATCTTTCAGTGATACGTATTTACCAGACGCGCCTGTAAACACCTCTGCCACGAAGAATGGCTGAGATAGGAAACGTTGGATTTTACGTGCACGAGATACAAGTTGCTTATCTTCGTCAGAAAGCTCGTCCATACCTAGGATTGCAATGATGTCTTTAAGTTCTTTATAACGCTGAAGAACTGTTTGAACGCCACGTGCTGTATCGTAGTGCTCTTGACCAATTACTTGTGGGTCAAGTTGACGTGAAGATGAATCAAGTGGGTCTACCGCTGGGTAGATACCAAGTGATGCGATATCACGTGAAAGTACTACTGTTGCGTCTAAGTGAGCAAAGGTAGTTGCTGGAGATGGATCCGTTAAATCATCCGCAGGTACGTATACCGCTTGGATTGATGTAATTGAACCCGTCTTAGTAGAAGCGATACGCTCTTGAAGCACACCCATTTCTTCAGCAAGTGTAGGCTGGTAACCTACCGCTGATGGCATACGACCAAGTAGTGCAGATACTTCTGTACCAGCAAGAGTATAACGGTAGATGTTATCTACGAAGAAAAGTACATCGCGACCTTCATCACGGAACTTTTCAGCCATAGTAAGACCTGTTAACGCTACGCGTAAACGGTTACCTGGAGGCTCGTTCATCTGACCGTATACAAGCGATACTTTATCAAGTACGTTTGAATCGTTCATCTCATGGTAGAAATCGTTACCCTCACGTGTACGCTCACCAACACCTGCGAATACTGAGTAGCCGCTGTGCTCGATTGCGATGTTACGGATAAGTTCCATCATGTTTACAGTTTTACCAACACCGGCACCACCGAATAAACCAACTTTACCACCTTTAGCAAACGGACATACAAGGTCGATAACCTTGATACCAGTTTCTAAAAGTTCAACTGAACTTGATTGCTCTTCGTATGAAGGTGCTGCACGGTGAATAGACATACGGTCTTCTTCGCCGATTGGACCCGCTTCATCGATTGGCTCACCAAGTACGTTCATGATACGACCAAGTGTTGCTTTACCAACTGGAACTTGAATCGATTCACCTGTATTCATAACTAAAGCACTACGACGTAAACCATCAGTAGTACCCATAGCGATAGTACGCACTACACCGCCACCTAGCTGTTGTTGAACTTCTAGAGTCAAACCAGCTAAATCGCCATCTGTTACTCTTAGTGCGTGGTATACCGCTGGCACGCTATCTTGTGGAAATTCAATATCCACAACGGCGCCGATAATTTGGACGACCTTACCTAAACTCATGTCTATTCCTCTCGTTAATCTTTACCCGAAGCATTAAACTGCTGCTGAGCCAGAACAAATCTCACTAATTTCTTGTGTGATTGCTGCTTGGCGAGCCTTGTTATAAACAAGCTGTAGCTCGTCCATAAGGTCACCTGCGTTATCAGTTGCAGCTTTCATTGCAACCATACGAGCAGCCTGTTCAGAGGCAGCATTTTCTACCACACCTTGGTATGCTTGAGACTCAATAAAGCGTACTAACAAAGACTCTAAAATAGCCTCTGGATTTGGCTCGTATAAGTAATCCCATGTGTGAGCAGATACTTCTTCTTCAGCTTTTGGCAAAGGGAGTAACTGATCTATAATTGGCTCTTGCCTCATGGTATTAACGAATTTGTTATATACCAAGAATAAACGGTCTATTTTGCCTTCAGAAAATGCATCAAGCATAACTTTTACAGGACCAATAACGTCTTGTACTGAAGGTTTATCTCCTAGGCCCGCTTTTTTAGCGAGTAGTTGACCACCAAAACGTTGAAAGAAGCCAGCTGCTTTACTACCTAAAGTAGCAAATTCAGCATCAACACCTTTTTCTTTCCACGCTTTAACATCAAGTGCAACTTTCTTAAACTCGTTTGAGTTTAGACCGCCACACAGACCACGGTCTGTAGAGATAACAATATAACCAACTCGTTTCACTTCACGATCTTTTAAGAACGGGTGAGTAAAATCAAGATTTGCTTGAGCAACACGACCAATTACTTCACGTAATTTGTCAGCGTATGGACGGCTTGAAGCAACGCGTTCTTGCGCCCTTTTCATTTTAGACGCAGCAACCATTTCCATTGCGCTAGTGATCTTTTGAGTATTTTTAATACTCCCGATCTTGCTTTTAATCTCTTTTCCGCTGGCCATGACTCTCTCTCCGAATCAAGGTGTGCTTTAGTTTCCTAAAGCGCACCATTAATAACTAAATTACCAAGTTTGCGTAGACTTGAACTTCGTTAGAAGTTCTTTAAGCTGCGCTTCGATCTCGGCATTCAAGTTACCAGTTTCATTGATTTGAGCCACAAGCTCTGCGTATGTGCTATTTGCATACGAAAGTAAAGCTGCTTCAAAGTCACCGATTTTCGCGATTTCGATGTCTTGAAGGAAGCCTTTTTCAGCAGCAAATAACGACAAAGACATATCAGCAACAGACATTGGCGCGTACTGTTTCTGCTTCATTAGCTCTGTTACACGCTCACCATGCTCAAGTTGAGCACGAGTTGCATCATCAAGGTCAGACGCGAACTGCGAAAACGCAGCTAATTCACGGTACTGAGCTAGGGCTAGACGAATACCGCCACCTAGTTTCTTAACGATTTTAGTTTGTGCAGCACCACCAACACGCGATACCGAGATACCAGCATTTACTGCCGGACGGATACCTGAGTTGAATAAGTCAGTTTCTAAGAAGATCTGACCATCGGTGATAGAGATAACGTTAGTCGGTACGAACGCAGAAACGTCGCCGCCTTGAGTTTCAATGATTGGCAATGCCGTCAATGAACCAGTTTTACCTTTCACTTCACCATTAGTGAACTTTTCAACGTAATCTGCGTTTACACGCGATGCACGCTCTAAAAGACGAGAGTGAAGATAGAATACGTCACCTGGGTATGCTTCACGGCCTGGTGGACGCTTAAGTAGTAATGAAATTTGACGGTAAGCAACTGCTTGCTTAGACAAATCATCATATACGATTAATGCGTTTTCACCACGGTCACGGAAGTATTCACCCATAGTACAGCCCGCGAACGGTGCTAAGTACTGAAGTGCCGCAGATTCAGAAGCAGATGCAACAACTACGATAGTATTTGCTAGTGCACCATGCTCTTCTAATTTACGAACTACGTTTGCAATAGTAGATGCTTTTTGACCAATCGCAACGTACACACACTTAACGCCTGTGTCTTTTTGATTGATGATTGCATCGATTGCTAGTGCAGTTTTACCTGTTTGGCGATCCCCAATGATAAGTTCACGTTGACCACGACCAACTGGAATCATCGCATCAATAGATTTATAACCAGTTTGAACTGGCTCATCTACAGATTTACGCTCGATTACACCCGGTGCAATTTTTTCTACAGGTTCAAACCCGTCGTTATCTAGAGCGCCTTTACCATCGATTGGAGCACCTAGTGTGTTTACAACACGACCAAGTAAACCAGGACCAACAGGAACTTCTAAAATACGACCAGTTGTATATACTTTTACGCCTTCAGTAAGGTCAGCGTACGGACCCATTACTACTGCACCAATTGAGTCGCGCTCAAGGTTTAGTGCGATAGCATAACGGCTGCCAGGAAGCTCAATCATTTCACCTTGCATACAGTCAGCAAGACCGTGGATGCGGATGATACCGTCAGTAACAGATACAATAGTACCTTCGTTACGAGCTTCACTTACAACTTCGAACTTCTCAATACGTTGTTTGATCAGATCTGAAATTTCAGTGGAATTAAGTTGCATGCTCTTTTTCCCAATTACGATTGTAGTGTTGTAGCTAAGCGGTTTAATTTACCGCGAATAGTACCGTCGATTACAGTGTCGCCAGACCTAATAATAAGTCCACCAACCACTGACGCGTCTTCACTACAATTCAGCTTAACTTTGCGTGCGAAACGTTTTTCAAGTGCCGCTACCAATGACTCTTGTTGCGCAGCAACAAGAGGAGTTGCAGAAATCACATCTACTTCGATTTCTTTATCGTATTCTGCTTTAAATTCAGCAAATAACTGTGCAACTTCAGGTAGAGCTGTCAAACGTCCATTTTCAGCCATCACCTTAACTAGGTTCTGACCTTGTTCGTTGAGCTGCTCAGCACAAAGTTGAATAAATAATTCAGCTTGTGCAGTAGCTGTAGGCATACTCGCTAAAACAGACGATGCTTGCTCATTGCTGGCTACATGGCCTGCAAAGAACAACATATCATTCCAGCTTTCTAGAGTGCCTTTCTCAACGGCAAGTTCAAAAGCCGCTTTAGCGTATGGGCGAGCGATAGTAGTCAAATTAGACATGCTCATACCCTCCTAATTACAGCTCAGCGACAAGTTTTTCAACGATGTCACTATGTGCGGCTTGATTAATTTCACGCTCTAAAATACGTTCTGCGCCAATCACTGCCAGAGTTGCTACTTGCTTACGTAGTTCTTCTGTTATGCGATTACGTTCAGACTCAACTTCAGAGTGCCCTTGAGCAATGATACTTTCACGCTCTTGTTGACCACGAAGTGTTTCTTCGTCAACAATTAGCACTGCACGCTTTTTAGCTTGATCAATGATATCAGCCGCTTGAGCTTTTGCATCTTTAAGCTGTTCAGCAGCTTTCTTTTGCGCAAGTTCTAAGTCTTTTTCGGCTCTATCAGAGGCAGCTAAACCATCTTCGATTTTTTTCTGGCGAGCTTCAATTGCACCGTTTAGTGGTGGCCATACGTATTTCATACAAAATAATACGAACACCGTAAACGCAATCAATTCACCGATAAGAGTGGCGTTTAAATTCACAACCGCTCCTCCTTAAATAGTAAGCTGTTCAAAGAATAAAATTAAAGTACGAACAACAATACCATAGCGATACCAACACCAATCATTGCTACAGCATCGATTAGACCAGCAAGAATAAACATCTTAACTTGTAGCGAAGGTGCAAGCTCAGGTTGACGCGCACATGCTTCAAGGAATTTACCGCCCATGTTACCAAAGCCGATTGCTGTGCCGATTGCACCAAAACCGATTAGTAAAGCTACTGCGATGTATTTTAAGCCTGTTAATAATTCTAAAGCTTCCATTTATTTCTCCAAAGTTTCAATTGTAAAGTTAAAAGTAAAAGTAAAATTGTAAATCTAAAAATTAGTGATTATCTGAACTTGCCATGCTTAGGTATACAATCGTAAGCATCATGAATAAGAATGCTTGTAATGTAATAACTAGAATATGGAATACTGCCCAAACAAAGTGCAACGGTAGTTGCATAAAACCGATAGCGCCGATCAAGATGAAAATCAACTCACCCGCATATAAGTTACCAAACAAACGTAGTGCTAATGAAAACGGTTTAGAAACGAGTGCAATCAGTTCAAGTAATAAGTTAAATGGTATCAAAATAATTTGAACGAACACGTTATTTGAGTTGAACGGATGAAGCGTTAACTCTTTAATAAACCCGCCAATACCTTTTATTTTGATTGAAAAGCCAACCATTAGTATAAATACACCCAGCGCTAGCGCTGAAGTCATATTAATGTCAGTCGTTGGTACAATTTTCATGTACACATCGTGTGAATCCATACCAAATGCAGTCTCACCAACGAAACCTGCAAGTGCTGGAATGAAATCAACTGGTATTAAATCCATTAAGTTCATTAAGAACACCCAAACGAAAATCGTTAAGGCTAATGGTGCAATAAGCTTGCTTTTACCATGGAAAGTATCGCGTACGTTGTCGCCAACAAATTCTACGATTATTTCAATAAAACACTGAAATTTTCCAGGTACACCTAGTGTTGATTTTTTAGCGGCACTACGAAAGATCCATAAAAATATAAGACCTAAACCGATAGACCATGCAAGGGTATCTATATGCCATGTCCAGAATCCACTGTCCGTACATGCTTTATTGAAGGCGAGACCTGTATCGGTCGAACACATCTTAGCATTGGTCAAATGGTGCTGGATATGGCCAGATAGAGTAACTTCTTCTGCTGCCATGTTATATCCCAAAAGTTAATGTTTAAAAAAAACGGGTGCGAACAATCCAGTAAAGAGCGCCAGTATATAAGTACTAAAAAAGGGTAATAAAATTACCGGAAAATGCTTCAGTACCAGCGCAAACAATACAATTGTTAGCATAAACTTTAATCCGTTGCCGCGTTTCAACGAGGCATACGCTTGATTTGCTCGACTTGCACCCATATATCTGAATGCATAAAGTGCAAATACAAAGTGCGGAAGTACTGCTACAGCTCCACCAGCGAGTGATGAAAGCGAGGCATTGACTCCCGAACTAAAAAAAATAATTACAGCAGCAACTAATGCTACAACACCCTGAAGGCAAATTAACTTTAATACGGCAAGTCGATATGGACTCGCTAACTTATCAGTCACGTTTAGTTAACCTTTATTGCGTTCTAATTGTTAGGGTGTGAAAACTGGCGAAATTATACTTAATCCTGCCAGTTTTGCAACTTGAGTAGATGCTTTGTAACACGAAATAGCTACAAATGTCCCTTTTTAGACATGTAGAAAACTAATGGTGGGTATTGTCGTGATTGATACGATTTAAAATGCCGTCAAGTTCATCTAGGTTAGTATACGAAATAACCAGTTTACCTTTGCCTTTTTTATTGTAGTTAATCTCTACTTTAGCACCTAGATTTTCAGCGAGTTGTTGTTCTAACTGCTTAACATCTGGATCTTTTTCGGTTATTTCTTTAGCAGGTAAAGGTTCTATAATTGAACGTACGAGCTTTTCAGTTTCTCGAACTGTTAATGCTTTAGCTACAGCTAAACGAGCAGCATCTGACTGCGCTTCACCTTCAAGTGCTAACAGGCAACGAGCATGGCCCATTTCAATATCGCCATGCTCTAACAGAATCTTTACATCGTTATTTAAGTTATTTAAACGCAGTAAGTTAGTTACAGTCGTACGTGATTTACCCACTGCATCGGCTACTTGCTGATGTGTTAACTCAAATTCTATTAGTAAACGATTAAGTGCAACCGCTTCTTCCATGGCATTTAAGTCTTCACGCTGAATGTTTTCTATCAGTGCAATCGCAACGGCAGCTTCATCAGGTACATCTTTAATAATACACGGTACTGTTTCAAGCTTAGCTATTTGCGCTGCGCGCCAACGACGCTCACCAGCAATAATCTCAAAGCTATTGTGTGCAATAGGGCGCACAACAATAGGTTGAATAATACCTTGTGAGCGAATAGAACTAGCAAGCTCTTCTAGCGCCTCTTCAGACATGTCTTTACGAGGTTGGTATTTACCAGAGTGTAAGAACTCTATTGGGAGTTTTTGTAATTCACTATTATTAGCCGCGGCATTTTGCATAGCCTCAGAAACGTTTGATGTGTCTTGTTCCTTGCTTGGGCTTGGTGCAGGCTTTGACGAACTTAAAAGTGCATCGAGTCCTCGGCCTAAACCTCGTTTTTTAGCAGACATGTTATTTTTTTACCTCAAAGTTAGGCGACAACGGACGCTGTTTTTTCTTTTCTGCGTAACATTTCACCAGCGAGTGCTAAATACGCTTTAGCGCCACTTGATGCCCGGTCATAGTACATAGCAGGAGTACCAAAACTGGGTGCTTCAGCTAAACGAACATTACGCGGGATCACCGTACGGTATACTTTATCGCCAAAATGTTGTTTTAATTGTTCTGATACATCATTTGCCAAACGGTTACGCGGGTCGTACATAGTACGAAGTATGCCTTCAATTTGTAAGCTAGGATTCACTAACTTAGCAAGTTGCGTAATCGTATCCATTAATGCGGTTAACCCTTCAAGTGCATAATACTCACACTGCATTGGCACTAAAATAGAATCAGCTGCGGCCATTGCATTAACAGTTAACATATTTAGAGAGGGTGGACAGTCGATAAAAATAAATTCGTACTGGTCCTGAATTTTTTCAAGTGCGTTACGTAAACGCACTTCACGGGCAAATAATTCCATCAATTTAACTTCTGCAGCGGTTACATCACCGTTTGCAGCAATCATGTGGTATTCACCAGACGTTTCTTTGATGATAACGTCTTCTATAGGTTTATCTTCAATAAGTAAGTCGTAAATAGTTGGCACGTCGCCATACTTATCTACGCCACTACCCATAGTCGCATTACCTTGCGGATCGAGATCAATTAACAGCACTTTACGTTTCGTTGCAGCCATAGACGCAGCGAGGTTAACAGCGGTTGTAGTTTTACCCACTCCACCTTTTTGATTTGCTAATGCGATGACTTTTGCCACGGTGTCTCTGATCCCTAGTCTTTAGAAAGAATAATTAAATGTCGTTGTGCATCTAAATTAGGTACTTCTAATGCAATTTTTTGCTCAAACTTAACGCCTGCAGGTAGTGACTCTAGCTCTTCGCTAGGGAACACGCCTTTAAGTGCTATAAATTTACCCGAATGATCGATTAAGTGCGAACACCAGTCAACCATATCTTGTAATGAAGCAAAAGCACGACTTAGTACGCCGTCTAATTTAACACTTGGTTGATATTCTTCAACTCTTGACTGAACCGGGGTTACATTATCAAGACCAAGCTCATGTTTAACATGCATTAAAAATCGTACACGTTTACCTAAGCTATCTAATAACACAAAATGTGTATTAGGTAATGCAATTGCTAATACGATACCCGGTAATCCGGGACCCGTTCCAACATCAATATAATGATGACCGGGTAAGTAAGGCGCAACAACTAAGCTATCCATAATATGCTTAATCATCATTTCTTCAGGTAAGCGTACTGAGGTTAAGTTATAAGCCTTATTCCACTTATTCAATAACTCGACGTAACGAACTAGCTGTTGCTGTTGTTTTTCTGTTAGCGCAATATCAGTTTGCGCTAACAATGTAGTTAATTGTTGCTGTAACACTATGTACCCTTACCGTTACGCGGATTTGCGTAATAAGCCTTGCTTCTTCAGATACACTAATAATAGCGAAATCGCCGCTGGGGTGATACCAGAAATACGCGATGCTTGACCAATAGTGTCAGGACGCGACTCAATAAGCTTGGCAACTACCTCATTTGACAAACCAGATACGGTTTTATAATCAAACTCTTTTGGTAAAATTGTTTGCTCATGACGAAGCTGTTTGTTGATCTCATCTTGTTGACGCGCAATGTAACCTGCGTACTTAGTATGGATTTCAACTTGTTCTAATGCCGCTTTGTTTGTAAATTCAGAGCCTAATCCTTCTATAGCCATAAGATCGTTATAACGGATCTCAGGACGACGCAGTAGTTCCTCTAAACTTGCTTCACGTGTAAGCGGAGTTTTAAGTAATGCGTTTACTTGATCTACAACGGCATGATCCTTATGGATCCATGTATCTTTAATGCGTTGCTTCTCTTTTTCGATTACTTCCATTTTTTCGTTAAATGCCTGCCAGCGTTCGTCATTAACCAAACCTAGCTCACGGCCTTTTTCAGTTAAACGAATATCAGCATTATCTTCACGAAGTAATAAACGGTATTCGGCACGACTGGTAAACATGCGGTATGGTTCTTTTGTACCCAGTGTTGCTAAGTCGTCGATTAATACGCCAACGTAAGCTTCATCACGACGTGGTGTCCAAGAATCTTTGCCTTGCACTTTTAGTGCAGCATTCATACCTGCAATTAAGCCTTGTGCACCCGCTTCTTCATAGCCGGTAGTACCGTTAATTTGACCCGCAAAAAATAAACCTTCAATAAATTTAGTTTCTAAAGATTGTTTTAAATCACGTGGATCAAAGTAATCATATTCAATTGCGTAACCAGGTCGACAAATATGTGCATTTTCAAAACCTGTAATCGATTGCACAATTTCAAGTTGTACATCAAACGGTAAACTAGTCGAAATACCATTTGGGTATAATTCGTATGATGTTAAACCTTCAGGCTCAACAAATATTTGATGTTTATCTTTATCTGCAAAACGAACAATTTTATCTTCAATTGAAGGGCAGTATCGTGGACCAATACCTTCAATAACACCTGAGTACATAGGTGAGCGATGTAAGTTTTTACGAATAACATCATGTGTTTTTTCGTTTGTGTAAGTTATGTAACACGGTATCTGTTGTGGGTGATCTGATTGTTTACCCATAAACGAAAACACAGGAGTTGGTGTATCACCTGGCTGTGCTTCCATTTTTGTAAAATCAACAGTACGTGCATCAATACGTGGAGGTGTACCTGTTTTTAAACGATCAACTCTAAATGGATGTTCACGTAAGCGATCAGCTAAAGCGATTGAAGGAGGATCGCCTGCGCGACCGCCTTTATAATTTTCTAAACCAATATGAATTAAGCCGCCTAAAAAAGTACCCACGGTTAAAACAACACTTGGTGCACTAAAACGTAAACCCATTTGAGTTACTACGCCAGTAACACGATCGTTTTCAACAATAAGATCATCACATGATTGTTGAAAAATCTTAAGGTTATCTTGGTTTTGTAATGTTGTTTGAATAGCCGCTTTGTACAAAGCGCGATCTGCTTGTGCTCGAGTAGCACGAACAGCAGGTCCTTTTGAAGAATTTAGTGTACGAAATTGGATCCCGCCTTTATCAATGGCCTGTGCCATTGCACCACCAAGCGCGTCGATCTCTTTTACCAAATGACCTTTGCCAATCCCACCAATTGCTGGGTTGCAAGACATTTGACCAAGGGTATCCATATTGTGAGTCAGTAGCAGGGTATTCATCCCCATACGGGCAGCTGCTAATGCGGCTTCAGTGCCAGCATGTCCACCACCTACTACGATAACGTCAAAATTTTCGTGAAAAATCATTAATGGGATCCTACTTAAATCAAACCGGTAAACTTCAAAAGGGAGCGTATTCTACCTAGAAATTGGCAGAAGATAAATGATTAAACAAAGGGCAAGATCTAAGTATGTGATCTCTAATAATATAAAGGATCTTTTAAAGAGATCTTTTATTACTATTACTACTACTGATCGACTTTTCTGTTGATAAGGTTTAGATCTTCATTTAAAACATGAAATTAGATCAGATCTAAAGGTGTTAATATGATCGGATCATCCAGCAAATAAGCTCTGATCAAAAAGGCACTTTATGCACAGGGTTGAATCAGTTGGATCTTATCCAATGGATAAGCATGCTTTAAAACGCAGTTTATTCAATCTTTATCCACAAAACCTATTAAATTATTAGTAAATTGTGGGTAACTTTATATATAACTTTTTACTTGATCTATCTATTTTATGCCTGTTTGAGCTATCCAAGAGTCTAACCATGTTAATGCAGTGTCTTCTGGTAGTGCTTCATCGAGAATATTAAGCTCTAAACGTTCTGCTACTTTTATAGCGCCTTTTTGAGTTAATAAGGCATCTATATTACGTCCTGCTAGGTTATAAGTGTCATAACTAGTGTCGCCTAAAGCGATTACTGAATATTTTAATTCAGATAAATCATCTGCTTGAGTTACATCTTCAACAAAACTAATAAGATTTTCAGGGTAATCACCTGCACCATAAGTTGATGTGCAGATTAACCAAATGGTATTTTGCTGATCAATATCGCTAAATTCAGGTTGATCATGTAGTTGCGTAGTAATACCAAGGTTATTAAGCGCGTCGCTTAATTGCTCTGCAACATACTCGGCTGATCCCATTTGGCTGCCGACAATAAGATTTACTGAACTCATGAATATTAGTGATCACATTGGTTTTAATTGCCGCCTATGATAACTGAGTGAGGATAACAGTAAAGTTAAGAGTGCTTTTTTGTATAACTATTTTTGCGGTAATTTTACACTCATTCAAAATTGTGTCTTTAAGTTGTTGATAATATAGTGTTTAACAAATTATCTTTAAATGTAATCTTCTGATCAAGTTGTTGATAACAGTGGGGAAAGCTCTGCTTAAACTGTTTTTTTAGGTTGTTTTATATTCGCTAAGTTATTGATATTACTTGTCAGTAAAAAATTAAATTATAAATATCCCAATTAAAAATACATGTTGATCATAATGTGGATATAAAGCCTGTTGATAACCTTAAATTTAGATCGAAAATAATTTTTAAAAATGATCTAATAAAGCAGATCTAATGAAATTAATTAAAAATAAGTTCATAAATAGATAAATTACAATTGATCATGAGGTTTTTGCAGCTGATTTACCTAGTTTTGGTATTTATTTGAGCTGAAAATTAGGTATTGTGGATAAGTGATCTCGGTATTTTTAATTTTATGCGAATTTAGAGCTGCTATTTTTATTAATTTTGCTGGTGGAGTTAGCAGATCAAAAGTTTTGAATACTTAGCAGTTGAGTTATTTTATTTAAAAATCACAGTGATTATCAAATTATATGTTGTCAAAAGTAAGCTTTTTAGAGTACTAATCAGTGTTTTTTAGCTCTTTAATTGAGCGAATAGCATCATTTTTTGCGTGTATGGGGTGTGTTTTAGTGCATTTTTGTGAGCTAAAGCAAGTATAAGGAAGCCATTTATAACTACTTTTTGTATGACATATAACGCTATTAAAGCGTGCGGTTGTTTGAAAAGGCATCGGTTTTAGCCTTAATAATAGGTGTAATTTGTGCTATTAATTCCCCCAATAAGCACTCTCAGTATTGCCTACTCTATATAATCAGACCTCTCTTAGCACGTAACAAAGGTAGTTTTGGATATGATTTTATTGGCAGTAATTTGCAGGCATCAGGTGTATAAATACATATTTTACAGCAGAATATTTTACATAAAAAAAGAGCACCTAAGTGCTCTTATAATAAAAATATATATGTAATAGGGTGTTTATTTACCAATACAAAACGAGCTAAATATTTTGCCAAGTAAGTCGTCTGAGGTAAATTCACCGGTTATTTCATTCAAATACTGCTGTGTTAAACGCAGTTCTTCAGCGAGTATTTCACCAGCAATGTGCATTTCTAACTGTGTTTTACCCGTTTCTAAATGATACGCAGCACTTTCTAGTGCATCCAAATGACGACGGCGCGCCATAAAGCCACCTTCTGTTGCACCTTGAAAGCCTATACAAGCTTTTAAATGCTCGCGAACAAGTTCAATACCGTCAGCATTTTTAGCACTTAAGCTGATGACCGGGTATTGTTGCTCTTGCTCCATTCCGACTATGTCGCCCGATAAATCAGCTTTATTTCTGATGACCGTAACCCCCATACCTTCTGGTAATTTTGCCATAAATTCAGGCCAAATTTTGTGCGGGTCAGTATCTATAGTGTCAGTGCCATCAAGCATAAATAAAACGCGGTCGGCTTGGTTTATTTCATCCCATGCACGCTCAATACCTATTTGTTCTACTCTGTCTGGGCTTTCGCGTAGGCCTGCTGTATCTATAATATGCAGTGGCATACCATCTATATGTATATGCTCTCGTAGTACGTCGCGAGTGGTACCGGCTATTTCTGTTACGATTGCGGCTTCACGACCGGCTAGAGCGTTAAGCAGGCTTGATTTACCCGCATTAGGGCGACCTGCAATAACAACACGCATACCTTCGCGCATGATGCTACCTTGCTTGGCTTGGTTGGTTACAGTGTTAAGCTGAGTAATAATCGCGTCTAAGTCGCCTGACACTTTACCATCTGATAAAAAATCAATTTCTTCATCAGGAAAATCTATTGCCGCTTCTACATACATGCGTAAGTGAATTACTTTTTCTACGAGTGTTTCTATGTGCTTAGAAAATTCACCTTGGAGAGACTGTAGGGCGCTTTTAGCGGCTTGCTCGCTAGTGGCATTAATTAAGTCGGCGATAGCTTCTGCTTGTGTTAAATCAAGCTTGTCATTCATAAATGCGCGCTCAGAAAACTCACCAGGCTTTGCTAAACGAACGCCCTCTATTTTACTAATTTCTTTAAGTAACATATCCAGTACTACAGGACCGCCGTGGCCTTGTAATTCAAGTACGTCTTCACCAGTAAATGAGTTAGGACCTGCAAAGTAAATGGCAATACCTTGATCAAGTTGCTCGCCAGCAAGGCTTTTAAATGGCACATAATCGGCGTAGCGAACTTTAGGTATTTTACCTACTACTTTTTCGGCGACACTTTTAGCAAGGCTACCTGAAACGCGAATAATACCAACACCACCACGTCCAGGTGCTGTTGCTTGTGCTGCAATTGTATCTTGATTGATCATGCTATTAATTTGCCAACGATGAGTAACTTTATGCCCGTATTGTAACCTATCGATTTATTTGTAGCGAATAGCTGTGGTGAAAAACAGGCAATAAAAAAGGCGACCGAAGTCGCCTTTATATAAGTAGGAGCTTAGTTAGCCTCTTACTTTAATTCCTTTCTTTTCCATGCCACGGTAGATGATTAACATCTGGACAATAGAAATAAGGTTAGACACTAACCAGTAAAGAACTAAACCAGATGGGAACCATAAGAAGAATACAGAGAAGATAACCGGCATAAAGGTCATCATTTTTTGCTGCATTGGATCAGTAACCGTCATAGGTTGTAGCTTTTGCGTTACAAACATACTCGCACCAAATAATATTGGCAATACGTAGTACGGGTCTTTCGCAGAAAGGTCAGTTAACCAAAAAATGAATTCAGCATGGCGAAGTTCAGTAGACTCTAAGAATACGTAGAATAAGGCTAAGAAAATTGGCATTTGTAGCAAAATAGGGAAACAGCCACCCATTGGGTTAACTTTTTCTTTTTTGTACATTTCCATAGTTGCTTGGCCGAACTTTTGACGGTCATCACCAAACTTTTCTTTAAGGGCTGCCATTTTAGGCTGTAGGGCACGCATTTTTGCCATTGAAGTGTATTGCGCTTTAGTAAGTGGGTACATTAACGATTTAACGATAATAGTGATGGCAATAATTGCTACACCCCAGTTACCTAAAATGCTGTGTAGCCATTTTAGCAATACAAATAAAGGTTGCGAGATAAAAAATAACCAACCGTAATCTACGGTTAGGTCTAGGTCTGGGTGAATCGCTTCAAGAATATCTGACTCTTTCGGGCCCATATAATAAGTAGCAGTTAATGTTTGCTCACTACCAGCTTGAATATTTACAGCGGGATCTTTAGCACCAATAATAGCGGCATTACTTTTTGTAATTAAGCTATAAAGTGTATTTGATTGATCCTGCATTGGAACCCAAGCACTTACAAAGTAATGTTGAATAAAGGCAACGTAACCACCTTGTGTGCTTTTATTTAGGTTTTTATCAGCCATATCTGAAAAACTATACTTTTCGTATTTTTCTTCATCAGTACCGTATGCAGCACCTAAATAGTTTTGATCAACCATGCTACCTTTTTCTTGTACGGTACGCTTAATTTGCGTGTATAGCTGTACTTGAAGAGGTGCGCTGGTAGTGTTGTTAATTTTGTATTCTAAGCCTACGTCATACTGACCTTTTTTGAATACATACGTTTTAGTAAAACTAACACCATTACTATCAGTAAACTGAAGTGGAACGCGAAGCTCATCACCCGTTAAGGTATATGATTTTTGTTCGGTACTATAAGTAGGGCGACCATTAGCTGATCCGTCAGGGCCATTTAAACCAATTAAGCCACTTTGTGAAAAGTATTGTTTGCCACCATCAAGCTGACCAAGAAGCATATAAGGCGTGTCACTGCCTTTTGTCTCTTCGTATTGAAGAAGGTCTGTTTCAACAATGTCACCGCCTTTGGTGTCAATTTTAACTTTAAAAACGTCAGTTGTAATTTCAATAACTGAACGCTTAGCTAAAGTTGCTGAAGCAGGTAACTCTGAATCTGACGATGAAGGAATATAATCATCCGACTCTGGTGAATTTGCTTGTAGTGTTTGTGTTGTGGCACTTGGATCGACTTTAGGCTTGTTGTAATCATTATCCCATTCTTGGAACAATAAAAACGACACTAGCATTAGGCCAATTAATAAAAACGTGCGTTGCGATTCCATAACAGCTCTTATTTCTCGTGTTGGTGGTTAATATGGGTTAATTTTTCAGGAACGGGGTCGTCTCCGCCTGAATGTAAAGGATGGCATTTTAATATGCGTTTTAAAGCTAACCAACTACCTTTTACCGATCCATGCAATTTAATTGCTTGAATAGCATAACTAGAACAGGTTGGATTAAAACGACAATGCGGACCTAACAGCGGGCTAATCCACTTTTGATAACCGCGGATAAATAACACTAAACAAAAAGTTGGTAAAGCAACAAGTGGTTTAAGTAACCTCATGATGTTTATGCCCCTACTTAAGTTTAGTGAGATAGATATCATGTATTTAAAGACTCAATTAGAAAATTTAAATGCATGATTAAAAGGTGAGCTAAAGATACATTAATTAACCCTGCAATTCTATTGCAATTAGGTTTGTTTGTTAGATTTAGCTGATTTGTTTGGGCGTTTCTTAAAAGGTGGCGGTTTAGGTGCACCTGGTTTACAGCGTTCGTTAATTTTTCGCCATAATTTAGTAAGTTGTTTGGTTATTTCTTCATTAGACTGCTCATCAATACCATTTTTAACCATAAGCACAATATCAATATTATCGATGCTGTGTTGATTTAAACGAAAACTTTCGCGAGCGAGACGTTTAATACGGTTTCGTTGGCATGCCTTTTTTACACGTTTTTTAGCAACAGTAAGACCTAACCGAGGTTTTTCTTGGTCATTTGGTTTAGCTAATAGAGTAAAGAAAGGAGTTGCAGCCCGAGCGGGTTCATTAAATATGCGAGAGTAATGCGAGGGAGTTAACAGACGTAACTCCCTGCCAAAGCTAAAGTCTTCCACTTATAAATTAAGCAGAAAGAACTTTGCGGCCTTTAGCGCGGCGACGTGCTAATACTTTACGGCCATTTACAGTTGCCATGCGAGCACGGAAGCCGTGTGCACGTTTGCGTTTTAAAACGCTAGGTTGAAAAGTTCTTTTCATAACAATCTCATCCGATCGGTTAAAGTTAAAACATCCTATACAGGTCGCGATCCTGGCATAGGTGCCATTGCGAGCGCGAGATATTATAGAGTAAGTAATGTAAAGTCAATCATAATTACGTTAAGGGTATATAACCCACCTACTACTATATAAGAGATCATATAAGGCGATCTGTTAGGATCATCATAAATAAGAAGTTTTCCACAGCCCCTGTATAAAAAGTGAATAAAAGCGGGGGAAAAGTAAATTGGATCGTAAATTTGGTTCGCGATCTTGGTGTTATTTTGTTATGATCTCCTCTCAGGATCTAAAATAAAAACTGTTTTAAATCAGCTTGTTAATGATTTTATACATCGATATCAACAATTTTATAAAAATCAATCTTTTACTTGTGGATAAAGTGTCTTCATAATACGCGGTCTTGGGTCGCTTATTGGACCATTTGAACGCAATAAATGTATGATTTATAATCATTAATGATGTGCGGGAATAAAAATTATATCTCTGGGAGTTTAACTGTGTATCTGTCGGTTTGGCAAAGTTGTTTATATGTATTGCAAGATGAGCTGCCTTCGCAGCAATTCAGTATGTGGGTAAGACCGCTACAAGCAGAAAGTACCGAAGATACCTTGACGATTTATGCACCTAATCGCTTTGTGCTTGATTGGGTGAGAGAAAAGTACCTAAATAGAATTAACGAATTACTAGTAGAGATTTGTGGTGTTGAAGCACCAAAACTACGTTTTGATGTAGGTAGTAAACCTTTATTAAATGCACAAGCTGCACCGGTTATAGAAACTCAATCGGCACCAAGTGCACACGCTTCAGCAAAACAACAGCCTCGCGAGCAAAAGCCAGTTGTTGAACCTGCACCTAAGTCAGGTTACAAATCTAACATTAAAGAAAACTATACTTTTGATAGCTTTGTTGAAGGTAAATCAAACCAATTAGCAAAAGCTGCGGCCACACAGGTTGCCGACAATCCTGGCTCTGCTTTTAATCCTGTATTTATATACGGTGGCACTGGTTTAGGTAAAACTCACTTATTACATGCAGTAGGTAATGGCATTATGGCAAATAAGCCAGATGCTAAAATTGTTTACATGCATTCAGAACGCTTTGTTCAAGACATGGTAAAGGCACTTCAAAATAATGCGATAGAAGAATTTAAGCGTTATTACCGTAGTGTTGATGCATTAATGATTGATGATATTCAATTTTTTGCTAACAAAGAGCGTTCACAAGAAGAATTTTTTCATACCTTTAATGCATTGCTTGAAGGCAACCAACAAATTATTTTAACCTCTGACCGTTACCCTAAAGAGATTGAAGGGGTCGAAGACAGGCTAAAATCACGTTTTGGTTGGGGATTAACAATTGCGATTGAGCCACCAGAGCTTGAAACACGCGTTGCTATTTTAATGAAAAAAGCCCAGCAAAGTAAGATTAACTTACCACACGAAGTTGCTTTTTTTATTGCCAAAAAATTACGTTCAAATGTTCGTGAGCTAGAGGGTGCACTTAACCGTGTAATCGCTAATGCGAACTTTACCGGTCGTCCTATTTCAATCGATTTTGTAAAAGAAGCGCTACGCGATTTACTTGCCTTGCAAGATAAACTGGTTACCATAGACAATATTCAGCGCACTGTTGCTGAGTACTATCGAATTCGTATATCAGACCTGTTATCTAAGCGCCGCAGCCGCTCTATAGCGAGGCCGCGCCAAGTAGCTATGGCCTTATCTAAAGAATTAACTAATCACAGCTTACCTGAGATTGGTGACGCATTTGGTGGACGCGATCATACGACCGTATTACATGCATGTCGTAAGATAAAATCACTACGTGACGAAAGCCACGAAATTAAAGAAGATTACCAAAACTTAATAAGAACATTGTCATCTTAGGGCTGACTTTATTATGCAAATAACAATATCAAGACAACAATTTTTAAAGCCATTGGTGCAAGTGTCGGGCGCAATAGAGCGCAAACACACGTTGCCAATTTTATCTAACGTTTTGTTAGTGGTAGAAAACGGACAACTTTCAATGACGGGTACTGACCTTGAAATTGAACTAGTTTCTGGCGTATTTGTAGGTGATGATATTGCCGATACAAAACTAACGTTACCCGCTAAAAAGTTACTCGATATTTGTAAAAGTCTACCAGATGGTTCAGACATTACTTTAAGCTTGCAAGAGCATCAATTACTTTTAACCAGTGGTAAAAGCCGTTTTTCATTGACGACTTTATCTGCTGATGATTTTCCTAATTTAGAAGAGTGGGACGGAGAGGTTGAATTTCAACTAACTCGTTTAGAGCTTCGTAAGTTACTCGAAAGCACGCATTTTTCGATGGCAAATCAAGACGTACGTTATTACTTAAATGGTATGTCGTTTGAAGTAGATAATACCGATATAAAAACAGTAGCAACAGATGGTCACCGTTTAGCTATAGCGCAAAAGCAATTAACGCAATCGCTTAATACACAACGTCAATTAATTATACCTCGCAAAGGTGTGCAAGAAATTATGCGCCTTATGGTAGCTGACGATGAATTGGTAACAATTCAGTTTGGTGCTAACCATATCCGTATTATTGATATTGAGTTTACATTTACAAGTAAACTGGTTGATGGGCGTTTTCCAGATTACCGTCGTGTATTACCACGTGGTGGCGACAAAGTAATTACAGCTAACCGAGAATGGTTACGTAATGCGTTCCAACGAGTGTCTATTTTATCTAATGAAAAGTTTCGTGGCGTACGCTTAAACTTATCAAATGGTTTATTAAAAATTACGGCCAACAACCCAGAGCAAGAACAAGCTGAAGAAGTTGTTGAAGTAAGTTACGAAGGTGCTGACCTAGAAATAGGGTTTAACGTGTCTTACGTATTAGACGTACTAAACACATTAAAAACAGAAGACGTACTATTTACATTAGCCGACTCAAACAGCAGTGCATTAATTGAAGGTGCAGGCGATGAAGAAGCAATGTACGTTGTTATGCCTATGCGTTTATAAGACTATAAATACATAATGAGCTTAAGTCATTTGAGCCTCAAATATTTTCGTAATATTGAGGCGCTGACGCTAGAACCAGTTAACGGCGTTAATATAATATATGGTGAAAATGGCAGCGGAAAAACCAGCCTTTTAGAGGCTATCTATTACCTTTCTCACGGCAAATCTTTTCGTACTCCAAAACACAAAAGTATTATCGCGCATCAGCAAGAGCAGTTTGTAATTCACGGGCGCAAAACAATACACGACTTATCTATTCCAATTGGTATTAGTAAAACTCAAACGGGTGAAACTAATTTAAAAATTCAAGGTAAGGCGAGCCGTAAAATATCCGAACTAGCTCAACTCATGCCAGTGCAAATTATTACACCAGAGAGCTATTCTTTATTTTTTGGTGGGCCTAAAGAGCGCAGAAAGTTTTTAGATTTAGGTTTGTTCCACGTGGAACATGAGTTCTTTTTTTTATGGCAATCGTTTAATAAAGTACTTAAACAACGTAATGCATTGTTAAAAACTAAGCCCAAGAATTATTTTGACCAAATTAAGTTTTGGGACAAAGAATTTGTTAGACTGGCTGAAGAAATAAATAAATTAAGATTGGCGTATATAAGTAGGTTTAAGCAGCAGTTTTTTGATAAAATGTGTGCAGAATTAACGCTTGTACGTGATTTAGAAATGACCTTTAATGCAGGCTGGAAAGAGACCGAATCTCTTGCAGATGCGTTAGAGCAAAACTTTGAGCGAGATGCTCGCCAAGGATTTACAAGTAAAGGCCCTCATAAGGCCGATTTTAGTTTTAGTGTCGCTGGCAACAGTGTGGAGAATACATTCTCACGCGGTCAATTGAAGTTACTATTATATGCGTTAAAAGTTACGCAAAATAGCTTAATTGAGTCAGAGACAGATAAGCAATCTATATTGCTAATAGATGATCTACCTTCAGAGTTAGGCGAAGATACAAAAGAGAAAGTGGGACAATTACTTGCTCACTGCAGTTCTCAAATTTTTATCTCTTCAATTTTGTCTGAAAGTATTTCTGCTGTGGTGGAACCCATGCAACGAGAACTACAAATGTTCCACGTGAAACATGGCAACCTAATAACAAGATAAGTGGGATTAACCATGTCTGAGAATTATGACTCGTCGAGTATTAAAGTACTTAAAGGATTAGACGCAGTAAGAAAGCGTCCTGGAATGTATATTGGGGACACCGATGATGGCACAGGCTTACACCACATGGTGTTTGAGGTCGTTGATAACTCGATCGATGAAGCCTTAGCAGGTCATTGTGATGATATTTATGTAACGATTCACTTAGACGGTTCTGTCTCAGTACGAGATAACGGTCGTGGTATTCCAACTTCTATCCATGAAGAAGAAGGCGTATCAGCAGCCGAAGTTATTATGACGGTACTTCATGCCGGTGGTAAGTTTGATGATAACTCTTATAAAGTATCAGGTGGCTTACACGGTGTTGGTGTTTCTGTTGTAAATGCACTTTCAGAAAAGCTAAAACTTACAGTTCGCCGTGAAGGTAAACTTCATGAGCAGTTTTACACTATGGGTGTTCCAGATGCACCTTTAGCTGTTATTGGCGAATCGGACACGACAGGTACAGAACTGCGTTTTTGGCCAAGTGGTGAAACATTCACAAACTTAGATTTTCATTACGAAATTTTAGCTAAGCGTTTACGCGAGCTTTCATTCCTAAATTCAGGTGTGAGCATCATTTTAAATGATGAACGTGAAGAAAATAAATCTGACCACTTTAAATACGAAGGCGGTATTCAAGCTTTCGTTGAATACTTAAACCGTAATAAAACACCTATACATAAAGGTGTATTCCATTTTACTCACGAACGTGAAGAAGATGGTATTAGCGTTGAAGTATCAATGCAGTGGAATGATGCATACCAAGAAAATATTTACTGTTTCACAAATAATATTCCACAACGTGATGGTGGTACTCACTTAGCCGGTTTTAGATCAGCGCTAACACGTACACTTAATAACTACATGGAAAAAGAAGGCTTTAACAAAAAAGCTAAAACAACCAGCAATGCTACCGGTGATGATGCCCGTGAAGGCTTAACGGCTGTTGTTAGTGTTAAAGTTCCTGATCCTAAGTTCTCATCGCAAACTAAAGACAAGCTTGTTTCAAGTGAAGTTAAGTCTGCAGTTGAACAAGCAATGGCTGAAAAATTCACTGAGTTTTTATTAGAAAACCCAACGGATGCCAAAATTGTTGTAGGTAAGATTATTGATGCCTCACGTGCTCGAGAAGCGGCGCGTAAAGCCCGTGAAATGACACGTCGTAAAGGTGCAATGGACTTAGCAGGCTTACCTGGTAAGCTAGCTGATTGCCAAGAAAAAGATCCTGCCCAATCTGAACTATATATAGTGGAAGGGGACTCTGCTGGCGGATCAGCCAAGCAGGGACGTAACCGAAAAAACCAAGCTATTCTTCCGCTTAAAGGTAAAATCTTAAACGTAGAAAAAGCACGTTTTGATAAAATGTTATCTTCGCAAGAAGTAGCAACACTAATTACTGCATTAGGGTGTGGTATTGGTCGTGACGAATATAATCCTGAGAAATTACGTTATCATCGCATTATAATCATGACCGATGCGGACGTGGATGGTTCTCACATTCGTACGTTACTATTAACATTCTTCTATCGTCAAATGCCTGAAATTGTAGAACGCGGCTATATTTATATTGCTCAACCACCACTTTATAAAGTGAAAAAAGGTAAGCAAGAGCGTTATATTAAAGATGATCCTGCATTAGTTGAATACCTAACATCGCTTGCTCTTAATGGTGCAGCGTTGTATGCAAGTACAGATGCACCTGCTCTTGAAGGTGAAGCACTAGAAGAAATCGTTCACGATTACCAAAATACAGTTAAGGTTATTGAGCGTTTAAAACGTAAATACCCTAACACGGTAATGGAACGCTTAATCTACCAAACAGAGTTGAAAACTGATGACCTTAAAGACGAAGCTAAAGTAATTGCTTGGACTAAAGTGTTGGTTGACGACCTGATTGCACGTGATGAAGATGCGACTATTTTCCATGCTGGTACAGAGCATGATGCTGAGCGTAATATGTATTACCCGGTTGTGAATATTCGTCAGCACGGTGTGGATAAAGCACACGTACTTCATTATGACTTTATTGCGTCACGTGACTACCAACGCATTGCTGTGACTGGTACTAACATCGCAAACATCCTTAGCGAAGGTGCATATATTCAACGTGGTGAGAAAACAAAACCTGTTGATAACTTTGTGGATGCTTTGGAATGGTTGATCACAGAATCGAAGCGCGGGATCTATATTCAACGCTATAAAGGACTGGGCGAAATGAACCCAAGCCAGCTTTGGGAGACCACAATGGATCCTAGTGCTCGTCGTATGTTACAAGTAACGATCGAGGATGCTGTTGGCGCGGATCAATTATTTGCGACCTTAATGGGTGACCAAGTAGAGCCTCGTCGTGAGTTTATTGAAAAGAACGCACTACGTGTAGTTAACTTAGACGTGTAAAAAATTGCTTACGTAGAAAAAAAGGAGCCTATTGGCTCCTTTTTTATTTTCTTCAATTACACAAACTGCTTAAAACCTGAGTGTACACACGGTATACTAAGGGTAATTTTCACGCTACTTCTTAGATAGTAAAAAGCCAAATATGCAAAAATATGACGTAAAAACCTTTCAAGGTTTGATCCTGGCTTTACAGGATTATTGGGCGCAGCAAGGCTGTGTCATTATTCAACCACTTGATATGGAAGTGGGCGCAGGGACATTTCACCCGCAAACTTTTTTAAAGTCTATTGGTCCAGAGCCAATGGCGAGTGCATACGTGCAACCGTGTCGTCGTCCTACCGATGGTCGCTACGGTGAAAATCCAAATCGATTACAACATTACTACCAATTCCAGGTAGCTTTAAAGCCATCGCCAGATAACATCCAGGAGCTTTATTTAGGCTCTTTAGCGGCTATGGGTATCGATACACTAACTCACGAAGTTCGCTTTGTAGAAGACAACTGGGAATCACCTACGTTAGGTGCGTGGGGCCTAGGTTGGGAAATTTGGTTAAACGGCATGGAAGTAACGCAGTTTACCTACTTCCAACAAGTTGGTGGTATTGAGTGTTCACCAGTAACGGGTGAGATCACTTACGGCCTAGAGCGTTTAGCAATGTACATTCAAGGCGTAGATAGTATTTACGATTTAGTATGGGCAGACGGTCCACTAGGGCGCGTAACCTACGGCGACGTGTTCCATCAAAATGAAGTAGAGCAGTCTACTTACAATTTTGAACACGCAAACGTAGAAGACTTATTTGCTCAGTTTGATAAATGTGAAGCAGAAAGCCAAAAGTTAATTGAAGCAAACTTACCACTACCGGCTTACGAGCAAGTAATGAAAGCATCGCACGCATTTAACTTACTAGACGCACGCCACGCAATTTCGGTAACCGAACGTCAACGTTATATTTTACGCGTTCGTGCGTTATCAAAAGCGTGTGCACAAAGTTACTATGACAAACGCGAAGCGCTTGGTTTCCCGCTGTGTAAGGATAAGTAAGTATGTCAGCACAAAATTTATTAGTAGAAATAGGCACAGAAGAGTTGCCACCAAAAGCACTGCGTAAATTAGCAGAAGCGTTTGCTGCAAACTTAACTGCAGAGCTTGAAACACTAGAATTAGCACACCAGGGCGTAAGCTGGTATGCATCGCCTCGTCGTTTAGGTTTACAAGTAAAAGCGCTTGAAGCTAAGCAACAAGACAAAGAAGTTGAAAAACGTGGTCCAGCAACTAAAGCTGCATTTGACGGTGACGGTAACCCAACAAAGGCAGCAATGGGTTGGGCACGTGGTTGTGGTATTGAAGTAAAAGATGCACAAACACTCGAAACAGACAAAGGCGCATGGTTATTGCACATTGCTAAAGTAGCAGGGAAAGAAACTAAAACGCTAATGACAGCTGCAATCACTAAAGCGCTAGCTAAATTACCAATACCTAAACCAATGCGTTGGGGCGCGAATAAAACACAATTTATTCGTCCTGTGCATACGGTAACTATTTTGTTTGGTGATGAGTTACTTGAAGGTGAGATCCTTGGTAAGAAAATAACTAACCAGCTTCAGGGTCATCGTTTTCATCACCCAGAAAAAATTAGCATAAACCATGCGGACGACGTTTTTGACGTACTTAAATCTGCCTACGTTATTGCTGATTACGAACAACGTAAAGCGCAAATTCGTACACAAATAGAAGAAGCTGCAAAAGCAGTTAACGCTATTGTTGCTATGGATGAAGATTTACTAGAAGAAGTAACATCACTTGTAGAGTGGCCAGTTACTTTAACGGCAACATTTGAAGAAGCATTTTTAGATGTACCAGCCGAAGCGTTAATCTATACCATGAAAGACGATCAAAAATACTTCCCGTTATTAGATCAAAACGGCAAACTTTTAAATAAATTTTTGTTTGTATCTAACATAGAAAGTAAAGATCCAAGTGTGGTTATTTCTGGTAACGAAAAAGTAGTGCGCCCGCGTTTAGCCGATGCACAGTTCTTCTTTGAAACAGATAAAAAGAAAACTCTAGAAAGCCGATTAGAATCGCTTGATAGCGTATTGTTCCAAAAGCAACTTGGTACGCTTAAAGATAAGTCTCAGCGTATTAGTGAACTTGCGGGTTACATTGCTGAGCAATTAGGTGCTGATAAAGTACTAGCACAGCGTGCAGGCTTATTAAGTAAAACTGACCTAATGACTGAAATGGTAATGGAATTTACCGACGTGCAAGGTGTAATGGGAATGCATTACGCTCGCCACGATGGTGAAGCCGAAGATGTAGCCGTAGCGCAAAACGAGCAGTACATGCCACGCTTTGCAGGCGACAACTTACCTACAAATTTAATTAGCTGTGCAGTAGCTATTGCTGATAAGTTTGATACGCTGGTGGGTATTTTTGGTATAGGCCAGGCACCTAAAGGTGACAAAGACCCATTTGCTCTTCGTCGTGCTGCTATTGGTGCACTTCGCATTATGGTAGAAAAAGAACTACCACTTGATATTTTAGACCTAGTAGCTAAATCGCAAACATTGTTTGGCGACAAGTTAACTAACTTAAATGTATCAACTGACGTATTTGAATTTATGCTAGGGCGCTTCCGTGCTTGGTATCAAGACGAAGGTATTGAAGTAGACGTAATTCAAGCAGTGCTTGCACGTCGTCCGACTAAACCTGTTGATTTTGATCGCCGTGTTAAAGCCGTAAGCCACTTCCGTACATTAGACGCAGCAGAAGCGCTTGCAGCAGCTAATAAGCGTGTAGGTAATATTCTGGCTAAAAACGACATTACCAGCCAAGGTAGTGTTGATGAGAGCTTATTAAGCGACGACGCTGAAAAAGTATTAGCATCACAAGTAGCAAAATTTGCCACTGACCTTGCACCACTTTACGCAGATGGAAACTACCAAGAAGCATTAAGCCAATTGGCAGGTATTCGCGAAAGTGTTGATAACTTTTTTGACAACGTAATGGTTATGGCCGACGATGAAGCTGTTAAGCAAAATCGTCTTGCGCTGCTAAGCCAGTTAAGCGGATTGTTTTTAGGTATTGCAGATATTTCTGTTTTACAAAAATAACACCGATTAGCAATTTTAAAAGCCAGCGTTTTGCTGGCTTTTTAGTTTTCACTGTATGCAAAGGAAACCCCATTGATGATTTCTATGAAACGAATTTTAACTTTAGCAATTGCTGGTTTACTTACTGCCTGTACAAGCCAAATTTCGATTAACGATGTATTGCCACAGCAAGAGCTTGACCGCACAATTTACTTACGTGGCGACTTTACACTGTGGGATGCAGAACCCCAGTATCAGTTTGCGCCAGTTGGACCCGCGCTTTATCAAGCGCAAGTTAAATTTAGTACGCCTGGTAAAGTGTACGAATTTAAAATAGCCGATGCCGATTTTAGTGAAGGCTACAACTGTGGTTACAGCGATGCACAACCAGCAGGACAAAGCCTAACACTCGGCCAGCCAGCTATCGCAGACTGTAATACTATTTATAACTACTTTAGTTTCACACCAGCAATCAAAGGCACATACATAGTAAGTATTGATTACAGTGACTACGACAAGCCACAAGTGACGATAACGAAGAAGTGATAGCTGTATTTTTAAAGCAGCCCGAGTGAATTAATGGATTTGTGACAAGGACGTTGTAGTGTTTATTCAACATTAACACCAAGGGGGGTTCGTAGGTTGGGTAGAGTGAAACGAAACCCAACATGTGTGGCGCATAAAACTATTTTGGTGGTTATTAAATACGTTGGGTTTCGTAAAACTCAACCCAACCTACGTTATTTTAAAGCCCTTTCTTAACCACATATCTATACGGTGCTTCTTCTGCATCTTTAGCCACCAGCGTGTGATCCATAAACGTACAAAAACTCGGAATGTCGCGAGTTGTTGACGGGTCATCAGCAGTTATTAATAACGTTTCACCATCACTCATTTTACGAATAGCAGCACGTACCATCATTACTGGCTCTGGACAGCGAAGGCCTATGGCATCTAATTGGTGATCGGGATTATCAAAGCTCATAATAAATTGACCTGTTTAATTAAAGTGATTGCTGCGTACGCGAGTGCTTAGGTATAGCAATTAATAAGTTTGGGAGTTTAACGCAATTTTAAGTGTAATTTAACTATTTTACTTATCTTAATATGCCCATTTCATTTGAAACATTATTGCTGCAAAACACGTTATTTAATAATACGCCCGATCACATAATTCCGTAATACTACATACTGGTGTTATAGCTGATAATTTTTACTAAATTAAAGCTAATAAAAAAGGCGAACTGAATAAAATCAGTCCGCCTTTTTAATCACCAAGATGGTTTACATGCTCAAACTAATTAGTCTTGAACACGTTCAAATACAGTGGCAATGCCTTGGCCTAAACCAATACACATAGTTGCTAAACCGTATCGTACATTTTTGTCTTCCATTAAGTGAATAAGCGATGTGCTAATACGCGAACCCGAACAACCCAGTGGGTGACCAAGTGCGATTGCGCCGCCATTTAAATTCACTTTTTCGTCAACAACATCCATTAACCCTAAATCTTTCATTACAGGTAATGATTGTGCTGCAAAGGCTTCGTTAAGCTCTACTACGCCTAAGTCATCAATTGTAATACCGGCTTGAGCAAGTGCTTTTTTACTTGCTGGTACTGGGCCGTAACCCATAATTGATGGATCGCAACCAGCGACTGCCATTGCTTTAATACGTGCACGAATTGGTAAACCAAGTTCTTTGGCTTTTTCTTCGCTCATTACTAACATTGCAGATGCGCCGTCAGAAAGCGCAGAAGAAGTACCGGCTGTTACCGTACCCGATGCAGGATTAAACACAGGGCGAAGCTTTGATAGGCCTTCTACTGTTGTTTCTGGGCGAATTACTTCGTCGTCTTCAACTAATATAAGCGAACCATCTGCTGCATGACCTTCCATTGCTAAAATTTCTCGGCGGAAACGGCCTTCAACAGTTGCCGCTTGTGCACGTTGATGTGAGCGGTAAGCAAATTCATCTTGTTGCTCACGGCTAATGCCATGAAGCGTTGCAAGGTATTCTGCTGTTAAACCCATTGAGCCCGATGCTTGTGCAATTGTTGTTGCAAGGCCTGGGTGAAAGTCGTTGCCGTGAGTCATAGGTACGTGACCCATGTGCTCAACACCACCAATTAGGTAAGTGTCGCCAGCGCCTGTCATTATTGCGCGTGCAGCGTCATGCAATGCTTGCATTGACGATCCACATAAACGGTTAACCGTTACAGCAGGTACGCTGTGTGGGATACCGGCAAGTAATGCTGCGTTACGTGCTACGTTAAAGCCTTGCTCTAATGTTTGCTGTACACAACCCCAATAAATATCGTCAATTGATGCTGGATCAACTGCTGGGTTGCGATCAAGTAAGCCTTTCATTAAATGTGCGCTTAAGTCTTCAGCACGTTTATGTTTGAATACACCACTTTTAGAGCGACCCATTGGTGTGCGGATACAATCTACAATTACTGGATTATTCATGATATTAACCTTCCACCTTATAGAAAACACGACCTTCTTCGGCCCACTTGCGAGTTTGCTCTGATACTTGGTAAATCGCACCTAGGTGAGCGTATTTGTCTGCTGCTGCAACAAAGTTAGCTAAACCAGTTTGATCTAAGTAACGGAACGCGCCGCCTCTAAATGGAGGGAAACCAACACCGTAAACTAATGCCATATCTGCTTCTTGCGCAGAGGCAACAATACCTTCTTGCAAGCACAGTAGCACTTCGTTGATCATTGGAATCATACAACGGTCGATGATTTCTTGTTTATCAAATTCTTTTGGTGCGTCTGTAATTGGGCTTAATAGCTCAATTGCTGTCTCGTCATGAGACTTTTTAAGACGACCGCGACGATCTGTTTCGTATTTGTAAAAACCGGCTTTGTTCTTTTGACCAAAACGTTTTTCGTTGGCAAAAATAGTCACAGGGTCTTTATCAGCACGAGCCATACGCTCAGGGAAACCGTCAGCCATTACGCCAGTACAATGGAACGCTGTATCAATACCTACAACATCAAGTAGGTAAGCCGGACCCATAGGCCAGCCAAATACATTTTCCATTACTTTATCTACTTTTGCAAAGTTAGCGCCTTCAACCACTAATTTGCTAAAACCTGCAAAATAAGGGAATAAAACACGGTTTACAAAGAAGCCTGGGCAATCGTTAACTACAATTGGTGATTTACCTAATTTAAGTGCGTAATCGACTACTGCATTAATTGTTTTATCTGACGTTTTAGCACCACGGATAATTTCTACTAATGGCATTTTTGGCACAGGGTTGAAAAAGTGCATACCACAAAAGTTTTCTGGCTTATCTAGCGCTTGTGCTAGTAAATCAATACAAATAGTTGATGTGTTTGAAGTAAGTACAGTGCCTTCTGGCATGGTCTTTTCAAGATCAGCGAGTACTGCTTGCTTAACTTTAGGGTTTTCTACAACGGCTTCAACAATAATGTTGGCACTTTGTAGGTCTGACGCGTTAAGTGTTGGCTTAATTTTGCTAAGTGTTGCCAACATTTTTTCCATTGGCATGTGGCCACGCTTAACTTTTGCACCTAATAACTTAGACGCTTCACCCATACCTAAATCAAGCGCATCTTGTTGGATGTCTTTCATTATAATAGGTGTGCCTTTATAAGCAGACTGGTATGCAATACCGCCACCCATAATACCAGCACCTAATACAGCGGCTTGTTTAATTTCTACATCGCTTTGTTTAGCAAATTTACGTGCTTTACCTTTAATGTATTGGTCAGCTAGGAATATACCTGTTTGTGCAGCTGCTTCTGGTGTACGTGCTAATTTAGCAAAGTTAGCGTTTTCGATTGCCATTGCTTCATCGCGAGTACAGTTTGCCGCTGCTTTAATAGTACGTACAGCCATAACCGGTGCAGGATAGTGGCCTTTGGTTTTACCCATTACCATACCTTCTGCCATAGCAAAGCTCATGCCTTGCTCAACACGGTTTAATTTAAGTGGCTGTAGTTTTACGTTGCGTTTTGCTTGCCAATCTAGCTTGCCAGCAATTGCCAGTTCAAGTGTTGATACACTTGACTCTAAAAGTTTGTCAGCACTAACTACCGCGTCAAACGCACCTACTTTAAGGGCATCTGCTGCGCGGTTTTCTGCGCCTGAGGTAATCCACATCATCGCGTTATCGGCGCCAATGATACGTGGTAAGCGCACTGTGCCACCAAAACCAGGCATTATGCCAAGTTTAACTTCTGGTAGGCCCATTTTAGCTGTTTCGCTTGCCACACGATAATCGGTAGCAAGTGCCCACTCACAACCACCGCCAAGTGCCATACCGTTTATAGCGCTTAGAGTTGGGAATGGTAAATCTTCGATTGCATCAAAAACGTCGGTTGCGTTTTTGATCCACACTACTAATTCTTCTTCAGGTTTAGTAAATGTAGGTAAAAATTCGAAGATATCGGCACCAATAATAAAGTGGTCTTTATCACTGGTAAAAATCATGCCTTTGATATCAGTATTGGCAGCTAATTCTTTTAATGCTGCTGCGCAATCTGAAAGAGTTTTTTGAGATAATGTGTTTACAGAACCTGCAACACAAAACTTAAACTCGGCGATGTTTTCCTTTAGGAAGCTAACTTCAAAGGAATCGCTTTTATATAACATTATTATTCTCCCTAGTTGACGAACTAAGACTGGTACGATGAGTTTGCATTTCAATCAGTGTGCTTGCTTTAAATTAAAAATGCAACGAAAAATTTAACTCGGTTACAATCGACTGGTTAAAATATAGCTGGTTTGGTGCTAAGGTGGTTGAAAAGTTTTTATTCACTACTTTAATTTTTATTAAAGGACATTATGAAAAAATATTTACTAAGTGTTGCGGCAGCTGCATTCATTTTCCCTCTTCACTCTGCCGAGGCAAGTATCGATAACGATGCCTTTTTAGATGCCGAAAAAAAAGTAAGGTACGGAAGTTACCAAGACTTTAAACAAGCGGTTAGTAACCTAAATCATCCGTTAAAACCGTATGTTGAAAAAACATATTGGCAACGTCACCCGAGTATTAAGCATCAGGCAGAGATAGAAGACTATTTAAATATATATCAGCATACACCGCTTGAGTGGCCTGTGCGCAAAGCGTGGTTGGAGTATTTAAAAGAGAACAATGAAAAAGCGGCGTATATACGCAACTACCGTGAAACTTCTAATACTGGGCTTACCTGTACTTATTTAGATTTTCAGCTCGACCTGGGCGCGCCTGAAAAGGCGATTCTAAATCAGGTGACCGACTTATGGGCCGTTGGTAAATCGCAACCTAATAGCTGTGATAGTTTGTTTTCTACGTGGCGTAAAAAAGGCTACATGAAAGAAGAAACGGTTTGGAAGCGTGTAACACTTGCTGCACAAGGCGGGACGCAAAGCTTATTACCTTACTTAAAAACTTTATTGCCAAGTAAGGATCGTTACTTAGCTGATTTATACTTAAAAGTGCGAAAAGATCCAAGCACGGCAGCTGGATTATATCGATATAAAAATAAGTCGGCTAAAGAAAGCCAAATAGCAATTTATGGTGTTAAACGCTTGGTTTGGCGCGATAAAGAGCTTGCTTTAAAAGCATGGGGAAAACTAGAAAAAATATTTAAGTATAGTGATGAAGATAAAGCTGACGTGTATTACACCTTTGCGTTGTCACTTGCTTCAAGCGGGCATAAGCAAGCGAGCTTTTGGCTAAATAAAGTGCCGAAAGAGCGATTAGACAGCAAGCTTATTCAATGGCAACTGGGCAATATGCTCAAAACCCAAGATTGGGAAGGGATTGCTGCGTTTTTTACAGGTAAAGAGGATTTAAGCCTTGGCCAGCAATATTGGTTAGCTTATAGCTATGCTAAACGTGGCGAGCAGCAAAAAGCAGACGATATTTGGAAAAAAGTAGCGGCTAATCGTGATTATTACGGCTTTTTAGCAGCAGCACGTTTAGGTTTGCCCGTTGATTTAAATAATCAACCTTTAGCAGTCGATAAGGTACTTGTAGATAAAGTAAGTAATGCACCTGGCTTTAAGCGTGCAAAAGCACTTTATGATATTGAGCGCTTTACGTCGGCGCGCCGTGAGTGGAATTATTTAACGGATACGTCTAGCGATGAAGAAAAGCTAGCAGCATCACAACTATCTACCGATTTAGGTTGGCACGACAGTACTATTTTTACTTTAGCAAAAATTAAAGCGTGGGATAACGTAGAGCAACGTTTTCCGTTTGCGTTTCAAGATGTTTTTGAGCGCTACAGTAAACGTAGCAAGATAGATATTGCCTGGAGTATTGCTATTGCAAGGCGCGAAAGCTCTTTTGCGCCAGATGCACGCTCGCATGCTAATGCGCGTGGTTTAATGCAGTTATTACCTAGTACTGCTGAGTATGTAAATAAAGGCAGTGTGACAAGTAGTCGTTTATATCAACCTAAAACAAATATTAGGTTAGGTACTAGTTACTTACAATACTTAAAAAAGAAAAACCATGGCAATGAAGTGCTGGCAACAGCTTCTTATAATGCAGGATATCATCGTATAAAGCGTTGGTTACCTGATGACGCTATTCCGGCTGAGTTATGGGTAGAGCTTATTCCGTATCGCGAAACCCGTGATTACGTAAAAAATGTATTTGCGTACAGGCAGGTTTACCATACAAGAATGGGCCGAGAAGGTAATGTATTAGCGCCGCTACTCGAAATGAAAATGGGCGGTTGAATATATGATACCAATCGACCAATAACTTAACACGATTGGTATAGGTATTAATAAGGGGGATGTTTACATGTTAAATATCCCCCTTTTTTGAGCGCTTAGTGTTTAAGTGGTAGACTCAGAGCAAGTTAAATTTAACAGATGGATTAACAATGGATAAATTAGCCGTTTTATACGCCGAACATATTGCAACACTGCAACAGCGTACTCGTACAATTTGTAATAGCGAAGGGTTAGAAGGATTAGTAATTCATTCAGGCCAAGCTAAGCGCCAGTTTTTAGATGATATGTATTATCCATTTAAAGTTAATCCACAGTTTAAAGCGTGGTTACCGGTTATTGACAATCCTCATTGCTGGATTGTGGTAAATGGCAGCGACAAACCAAAACTAATATTTTATCGTCCAGTAGATTTTTGGCATAAAGTACCAGACGAGCCTCGCGACTTTTGGGCTGAGTACTTTGATATAGAGCTATTACTTCAGCCTGATCAAGTTGAAAAGTTATTACCATACGATAAAGCTAAATACGCTTACATGGGCGAATATATTGAAGTAGCGCAAGCACTTGGTTTTAGTATTATGAACCCTGAGCCTGTACTTAACTATTTTCATTACCACCGCGCTTATAAAACGCAGTACGAACTTGAATGTTTACGCAACGCTAACCGCATTGCAGTAGATGGGCATAAAGCTGCACGCGACACATTCTTTAATGGTGGTAGCGAGTTCGATATTCAGCAAGCGTACTTAATGGCAACACGTCAAAGCGAAAATGAAATGCCGTACGGCAACATTGTTGCGCTTAACGAAAACTGCGCTATTTTGCATTACACGCACTTTGATCCAAAAGCGCCACACACTCATAACTCATTTTTAATTGATGCTGGTGCAAACTTTAATGGTTATGCCGCTGATATTACTCGTACGTATGATTTTAAAAAGCAGGGTGAGTTTGCTGAGCTTGTACAAGCGATGACGGTTCAACAAATCGAGTTAGGTAAAGGTTTAAAGCCGGGTATGCTTTATGGTGATTTACACGTTGAATGCCATAACCGTATTGCACAAATACTCAGTGACTTTAAAATTGTTAACCTACCAGCGACAGAAATTGTTGAGCGTAAAATTACCTCTACTTTCTTCCCACATGGGCTAGGGCATCATCTTGGTTTACAAGTGCATGATATGGGCGGTTTTATGAGTGACGAAAAGGGCACACATCAACCATCGCCTGAAGGGCATCCGTTCTTGCGTTGTACTCGCCTGATTGAAAAAAACCAAGTGTTTACCATTGAGCCAGGCTTATATTTTATTGATTCACTGCTTGGTGATTTAGCGCAAACCGATAATAAGCAGTTTATTAATTGGGAAAAGATTGAGTCATTTAAACCATTTGGCGGTATTCGTATTGAAGACAACGTTATTGTTCACGAAGATAGCTTAGAGAATATGACACGAGATTTAGCGCTCGATTAATTCTAGTTAACACTAATTAGTTTATACACGTTAAAATACGTACATTATTTAAAGGGGCCTTTTGGCCCCCTTTTTACAAGTTTAAAATATGCCTGAATATAAATATCCCGCTGCTGACGTTTTTCATCAAGAAGAAATTAAAAAAAGTACGTTTATAGTTCACATTGCACATACCCCCGATTTAAATTCAGCTAAAGCATTTATTAAAAGCATTGAAGAAAAGTATAGCGATGCGCGTCATAACTGCTGGGCACATGTGGCAGGCAACCCCGGTGGCAGCCATGTTTATGGTTTTTCGGACGATGGTGAACCAAATGGCACTGCAGGAAAACCTATGTTAAATGTGCTGGTGGGTTCAGGCCTTGGCGAAATCACAGCTGTTGTTACACGTTACTTTGGCGGAATAAAATTAGGCACGGGCGGATTAGTACGTGCTTATGGTGGCTCATTAAATAATGCATTAGTAAAATTGCAAACGGTACTTAAAGTTCCCAGTGTTGAAATTACAGGGAGTAGTGAGTACAGCATGCAAGGTGCGATTGAGCAGTTATTAAAAACAAAGTATCAAGTGCTTAATATTGATAAGCAATTTACTGCTAATATTGAATGGGTGATTACAATAGATAGCCGCGAAGCTCAGCAAGCAATCAAAGATATTTTTGATTTAAGTCACGGCGCAGTTGAGTTAACTATTAAAGAGTAATAACCTACACAAATTGCATGTAATGCATACTGACCCTATTTAATTTGGTTGATACTACTCAGCCTGAATTTACTAATAATAAAAGCGACAAGCTAAATGCAATTTCGTACCATCATAAAAATTCTTGGCCAACTTGTTGCGCTGTTTAGTATTACCATGGTGCCTCCGGCACTGGTGTCTTTAATATATAAAGACGGTGGTGGTGTTCCTTTTGTTTTAGCATTTATCTTTAGTGTTGTTATTGGCATGATGGCTTATTACCCAAACCGCCATGAAAACGGTGACTTAAAAGCGCGTGAAGGCTTTTTAATTGTTGTTTTGTTTTGGCTGGTACTTGGGGCGTTTGCGTCCTTGCCGCTTATATTTTTACAAGAACCTAATTTATCGCTCGCCGATGCGGTGTTTGAAGCATTCTCTGGCTTAACAACAACAGGCGCTACAGTACTTACCGGTATTGAGTACTTACCCAAGTCGGTGTTGTTTTATCGCCAGCAACTCCAGTGGTTTGGCGGTATGGGTATAATCGTACTCGCTGTTGCTATACTCCCCATGCTAGGTGTTGGTGGTATGCAGTTATATCGCGCTGAAATACCTGGGCCTGTAAAAGATTCCAAAATGACCCCGCGAATTGCCGATACAGCAAAGCACCTTTGGTATATTTATGTGTCACTGACTATTGCTTGTATGCTGGCTTATTGGGCAGCAGGGATGGAGTGGTTTGATGCGATATGTCATGCATTCTCAACGGTCGCGATAGGTGGTTTTTCTACTTACGATGCTTCCATGGGGCACTTTGACAGCCCTGTAATTAACTTTATTTGTGTGTTCTTTTTAATTATTGCCGCTGTTAACTTCTCCCTGCACTACGCGGCAGTGGCGAGTCGAAACGTACAAGTTTATATTCGAGACCCTGAGTTTAAGGTATTTTTGTGTATTCAATTAGCGCTGGTGGTTATTTGTTTTACCGTACTTTCCTCTAACGAAATATTTGCTAATGGCGATGAAACCCTCGATCAGGCGTTATTTCAGGCTGTTTCTATGAGTACAACAGCAGGCTTTGCTACTGATAACTTTTCAACATGGCCTTTGTTTTTACCTATTTTACTTATATTTTCGAGCTTTATTGGTGGCTGTGCAGGCTCTACTGGTGGTGGTATGAAAGTAGTGCGCGTGTTCTTACTGTACTTGCAGGGTGTGCGTGAGCTTAATCGTTTGGTGCACCCACGGGCTATATATTCAATCAAGCTGGGTCGAAAGGCGTTGCCAGACAAAGTAGTAGAAGCCGTGTGGGGATTTTTCTCTGCATATGCGTTGGTGTTTATTATTATTATGTTAGCGCTTATGGGCACGGGTATGGATAACATAACTGCGTTCTCAGCCACTGCGGCTTGTTTAAATAACTTAGGTCCAGGTCTGGGGGATGTAGCATCGCATTATGGCGCTATAACCGATGGTGCTAAATGGTTGCTTACCATTGCAATGGTGTTTGGTCGTTTAGAAATATTTACTTTATTAGTGTTATTTACGCCTACTTTTTGGCGTGGATAAACGAGCGGCTTAAGTTTTAAATTACGAACTATTGGGAAAGGGATATGCCAACAAATTTAGAAAAGCTAAAGCATATAAGTGTAGGCAGCTTAGTCGACCTAGAAATATTAACACCTACAAGCAGTAAGCGTGTTAAAACTGAATTAGTTGGTTTACTCGATAAACAGTTTATTATTTTAAATTATCCCAATGCAAAGCGTTTACCTGCGGCGAGTGACTATTTACGTGATGGCGTAATGGTTGTTGTAAGAGCGCTTATTGAAGGTAGTGGTGGGCAAGTTATTGCGTTTCGCCAGCAAATTATGTCGGTAGCCTCTCATCCCGCTAAACTCGTGTTTATAAACTTTCCAAAGCAAGTGCAGTTATTTGCGCTACGCTCACAAACACGCATACCTACCTTATTACCTGCAAAGCTAAAACTAAGTGACGATAGGGTACTTGAAGGCCTTATTAAAGACATTTCACTCACTGGTGTAATGTTTGATATTAGAGGCGATCAGCAAGTTGAAAGTATTAAAGATATGCAATGCACTGTCGTACTTAATAGCAGTGATAAAGATTTTGAAGGTGAAATTTGCAGTGTTAAAGAGCATGCCGCAGGTGTGCACTGTGGAATTAAGCTACTAGCAAGCGAGGATGAAATGAAAGCCTTTATGAAAGAGCATTTTATAGACCCTTCTGCGCTTGAGCCTACCGTTGAATAAATAGGTTTTCGCTTATTTGCAACAAAAAGGCATTTTACGTCAGTATTTATAAAATGTTTTTTTCTCTTTCATAATTAAAATTATTATTTAAATAAAACAAATGATTACGTATTATTTTTTACAGCTTATTTTTTGTTATTAAAGCTTCCTCGTTAAAATTTATCTCAATTATTCTTTTAAATCCCTCCTTTTAAAACCATACATTTAAAAATGTATCTTTTTATATAAACATAACTATATGTTTTTAATGGTTTTAATGTAGACCCTTTAAAACGTGTTGCTAAAGGGCAACAATGATTATTCTAAAAACGCCTTCTTGTTGTACGTTTTGAATTTAACTCATTGAAAATTATTGACTTTTAAATGTTGGCATCTAAGTTGTAATAGTCTAAGTGTACTGAACGAAATCGTGATTCAAAGTGAAATACTTAATCGCACACACATAAATTTGAAGGATACATATTATGAAAAGCATTAATAAAACTTTAGCACTTATCGCTATTGCATCTTCTTCAGCCGCTTTTGCTGCAACAGATTTTGACACACTGGATGTAGACGGCAGTGGCACAATTAGCCAAGCAGAAGCATCAGTTGATGCAAAGCTAATGAGCATGTTTTCTGAGCTTGATACTGACCAAAATGGTGAGTTATCAAAAGAAGAATTTTCAGAAGCTTAATTAAAAAGTATTTATCCTGAGTTGCCAAAGACAACCTAAGTAGGCAAGGGAGCTTACGAAAGAGGATAACTAGGAAGTGAAAAATTACGTTTTAAGTTAAACGAAGCAATTTTTTTGATAGAACATTGAAGGATTAAGTTATGAAACATTTAAATAAAGCATTAGCACTTATAGTACTAGCATCTTCTTCCGCTGCATTTGCAGCATCAGATTTTGACAGCCTTGATATCGATGGTAGCGGCACAATTAGCCCAAGCGAAGCGGCAGTCGATACCGATTTAATGGCTGAATTTATTGAGCTAGATACCGACGGTAGCGGCGAGCTTTCTAAAGAAGAATTCGCTAATTACTAATTACTAATTACTAATTACTAATTAATCTTTTCAGATTAAACATTTTTCACAGTCAGGGATCTTTGAAAAGGACTTCCCATATTACTAGGAATATTATTATGAAAACATTAAATACAACACTTGTAGTTATCGTTTTAGCATCTTCATCAGCAGCATATGCCGCAGTAGATTTTGCCTCTTTTGATGCAGATGGTAACGGTGCTATTACAATGGAAGAAGCAAAGGTTAACCCTCAGCTTGTAAAGATTTTTGATGATTTGGATACTGATGGTAATGGTGAAATCTCTAAAGAAGAGTTTTCAAAAGTACAGTAATCAATATTTAAGCATACTCCATTAAAGCCGCCTTAGTCAGCGGCTTTTTTGTGTATTAAATTAACTGATTAGAGTAACTAGTTAAAGGAATATAGCACTTACTTGGAATAGTTTTTCTACAACGGTAATGTGTTTTTTGTCGATTAAAAACATGATGACATGATCGCCCGACATAATAATTGTATCATCGTGAGCTATCAGCACATCGTCATTACGTACTATTGCCCCAATGGTTGTACCTGCAGGAAGTTTTATGTCGGCAATCGCACGACCAACCACTTTAGATGTGTTTTCATCACCATGAGCAACCGCTTCAATGGCTTCCGCTGCGCCTTTACGCAGTGAATACACGTTAACAATATCACCACGGCGTACGTGCGTTAATAACGCTGATATAGTTGCTTGTTGTGGCGATATGGCAATATCTATTTCGCCGCCTTGTACCAAATCAACGTAAGCTCCACGTTGAATAAGTACCATGGTTTTTTGTGCGCCCATACGTTTTGCAAGCATGGCCGACATAATGTTTGCTTCATCGTCGTTAGTTACGGCAATAAATACATCGACTTGTTCAATATGCTCTTCTGAGAGCAGTTCTTGATCAGATGCGTCACCACAAAAAACGACCGTGTTATCGAGCATTTCTGAGAGTTGCTCGGCACGTTCTTTACTGCGTTCAATTAGTTTAACGGTGTGGTTTTTTTCAAGTGAGCGGGCAAGGCCTGCCCCAATGTTACCGCCACCAGCTATCATAATTTTTTTGTACGAACGCTCAAGTTTTTGTAGCTCGTTCATTACCGCGCGTATATGTTTTGTAGCGGCAATAAAGAATACTTCGTCATCGGCTTCAATAACGGTGGTACCCAGTGGTTTGATTGCTTTACCTTGACGATAAATAGCGGCAACACGAGTTTCTACATTAGGAATATGTTCTTTAAGTGCAGATAACGCATAACCTACTAATAAACCCCCATAGTAAGCTTTTACGGCTACTAACGAGAGCATGCCATCAGCAAACTGCAATACTTGCAGAGCACCAGGGTAGTCAATTAAACGGCGAATATACTTAGTGACCAGTGCTTCGGGGGCAATGTAATGATCGATTGGTAAATCATCGTTTTGAAATAGTTTTTCGCGGTATTTTAAATATTGCTCTGAGCGAATGCGGGCAATTTTAGTGGGCGTTTTAAAAATACTGTACGCCACTTGGCATGCAACCATGTTCACTTCATCTGAACTGGTTACTGCTATAATCATATCGGCATCTTCAGCGCCTGCACGGCGTAATACATCAGGATGCGCGCTGTGGCCCATAACCCCTTGTAAGTCGTACTTATCTTGAAGTTCACGTAATCGGTTACCGTCTATATCAACAACGGTAATTTCGTTTTGTTCGCCAACTAAGTTTTCAGCAAGCGTAGCACCAACTTGCCCGGCACCGAGTATAATTATTTTCATTATTTACCCGTGGTATTGATCATAATTTAATTAAAAAAATAGCCATTTAATGTTTCATAAATGGCTAACTATTTAGTGTACGGCTATTAGGCTTTTTTAACTAGCTTAGCGTAATAAAATCCATCACTTTCACCGGGCAGTAACTGCAAACCAGGAGTTGTTACGGTATCATTTTCGTGTAGAGGTATATGTTCTACATCATCGTTATTAGCTAAAAACTTAGCAACTTGCTGTTGGTTTTCTTGTGGAAGAACCGAACACGTAGCATATACCAATGTGCCACCTGGTTTTAACAGTGGCCAAATGCTATCAAGAATATCGTTTTGTAACTTAGATAAGTCTTCGATATCTGATGCGCGACGTAACCATTTTATATCAGGGTGACGGCGAATTACACCAGTGGCTGAACAAGGCACATCAAGCAAAATACGATCAAATAATTTTTCGTCCCACCAAGTATGTGGTTGTGAGGCATCGCCACATTGAAGGTCTGCACCTAAGCCAATACGAGTTAAGTTTTGCTTAACGCGTTCAAGGCGAGTTGAGTCGCTATCAAGTGCAAGTACATCAGCATCAGCAAGCTCTAATATATGACACGTTTTTCCGCCAGGTGCTGCACAGGCATCTAAAATATAGTCATCTGCTTTAGGTTCTAAAAAGCGGGCTGCCAACTGTGCTGCAGCATCTTGTACTGAACATGCACCTGTATCAAACTCAGGCAACGAAAATACATCACGTGGTTTGGCAAGCTTAATCCCATCAATAAAATCAGGGTTTAAGGTGTGTTCAATATCGTTAGCGCTAAGCATGTCGCTGTATTCTTGCGTGCTAAATTGAGCTTGATTTACACGAAGCCACATTGGCGCTTGTTGCTGGTTTTCTTCAAGTAGTGCTTCCCAACTATCTGGGTAGGCTGTTTGCACCTGTTTAATAAACCAATTTGGATGGTTGTATAAACATACCGGAATAAGCTTCGCTTTTTCTTCAAGCTCTGCTTGTTGGCGCTGAAAACTACGTAAAATGGCGTTTATCAGCCCTTTTAATCCTAAAGCGCGCAGTTGAGCCAGTGCGTTTACAGTTTCTGAAATTGCAGCATGTGGTGGTACGCGCATATGCTGCAGTTGATAAATACCTACGTATAATAAAAACTGAAATATTCTACGTTTACCTTTTAATGGCTGCTCTACTAAGTGTTGGCAGTAATTTTCAAGGCTCGGTAAGTAGCGTAAAACGCCATAACAAATTTGCTGTAGCAACGCTTTATCTTTAGGCGGCAGGCCTTGGCTTGCAAATGGAAGTTCTTGATTAAGCGATGCGCCTTTATCAACTACGTTATATAAAGTTTCAGCGGCCAGCGCTCGTACGTTTGGAACATTACTCATTGTTTTCGCCTAATATTGTGCCAGGGGTAACCCAGTCACTACGACCATTTAAAAAGTCGTTAATTGCCATTGGTTTTTTACCTTGCGGCTGTAATTGCGTAATACATAAAGCGTGTTCGCCACACGCCACTACTACGCCATTTTTGTCGCTTGATAAAATTTGCCCAGGATCACCTGATTGCAGCACAACCTGCGCTTGATAAATCTTTACTGTTTGCCCACCCATTTGGGTAAAGCACACTGGCCATGGATTAAAAGAGCGAATGTTTCGCTCAATTTGCAGTGCACTCATTGACCAATCGATATTAGCTTCCTCTTTAGAAAGCTTTTTAGCGTAGTTAGCAAGTTCATCATTTTGAGGTTCAGGGGTGATCTCGCCATTAGCTAATTTATTAATGGTTTCAATTAACGCGTCTGGACCTAGCTCAGCAAGCTTTGTATATAAACTAGCGCTAGTTTCTGTCGTGCTAATAGGGCAGCGACGTATATGTAGCATATCGCCGGTATCTAGCCCTTCATCCATTTGCATTATTGTTACGCCGGTTTGTTCATCACCTGCCCAAATTGCGCGTTGAATAGGTGCAGCGCCGCGCCAGCGCGGTAATATAGAGCCATGCACATTTAAACAACCCAAACGTGGGGCTTCTAATATAGCTTTAGGTAAGATTAAGCCATAGGCTACAACAATCATAATGTCGGCATTTAAGCTTGTTAGCTCTGCTAGTGCTTCATCATTTTTTAATGACTGTGGCTGAAAAACCGGTAAGTTGTGCTCAAGCGCTAGCGCTTTCACTTCACTGGCTTTTAATTTTTTACCACGACCAGCAGGGCGATCTGGCTGGCTATATACACCCACTATTTGGTGTTCGCTTTGTATCAGCGCTTGTAAATGACGTGCTGCAAAGTCCGGCGTACCGGCAAATATAATGCGTAATGGTTGAGTCACTGAGTTTTCCTAAGGTACTTATTACTAATCTGCAAATTTAGCTTCTTTTTCAAGCTTTTTACGAATACGTTGGCGCTTTAATGGAGATAAGTAATCAATGAACAGCTTACCTTGTAGGTGATCTAGTTCGTGTTGAATACAAATAGCCAGTAATTCATCTGCATCTAGTACAAACTCTTCACCGTTTTCGTTAAGTGCAGCGACTGTTACTGTTTCAGCGCGGTCTACTTTTGCATACGAGTTAGGTACTGATAAACAGCCTTCTTCGCTAACGGTAGAGCCGTCTTTTTTAATGATTTGTGGATTAATTAATACCAGTGGCTCGTCGCGCTCTTCTGATACATCAATAACAACGATTCGTTGATGAATATCTACTTGCGTGGCCGCAAGTCCAATGCCATTTTCATCGTACATTGTCTCTAGCATGTCTTTTACAATTTGGCGTACTGTGTCGTCAACTTGTGCAACATCTTTTGCTATAGTACGTAAACGTTCATCTGGAAATCTTAAAACTTCTAACCTAGCCATAGTTACCTTTTTCACTTGTGCTTAATTTAGGGTATTGTATGCTCTTATTTTAGCCATTCGCGTTCACCTTTAACAGGTTTTGGGCAATAATAATGAAAAAACAATACAAGGAAGCTCAATGAAATCTCCATTACTTGCAATCATGCTTACGTTAAGTGCTGCGTTTCCCGCAATTGCTGACGTGCTTAAAATAAAAAAAGATGCACCAAAACAGTATGTTGTAAAAAAAGGCGATACACTTTGGGATATTTCTGGCATCTATTTAGATGAGCCTTGGCTATGGCCTGAACTTTGGCAAATGAATCCACAAATTGACAACCCGCACCTAATTTACCCCGGTGATGCATTAGCGCTGATATACGATGCAGATGGAAACCCACGTTTAGTGATTAATAAAGGATATAGAAAGCTATCTCCTCAGGGTCGTATTACACCAAAAGGGCGTAATGCTATTACTACTTTGCCGCTTGAAATGATCAAACCGTATATCAGTTACGAGCAAGCAATGAATAGTGACGATATTAAAGGCAAACCTTATATTTTAGGTGCTAACGAAAATACTAAAACACAAACGTTAGGCCATATTTTATATGTTAAAGGCGACTTACAAGTACATAAGGCATATGCCATTTACCATAAAGGTGATCCTTACACTGATTTAACCGGTGAAGTGTTAGCAACGCGTGCATCTTACGTGGGTATCGCACGTGCGTTTAGAGCGGGTGATGAACACAATGGTGTGCCTTCGTCATTACGTGTTGAGTCTGTTAAACGAGAAATTCAGCAAGGCGATTTTTTAATGCCGGCAATGGAAGGTCAAATGCTTCCTGCGTACTTTAATATTCACCGTCCTTCTGAGCCCGTAACAGGGAATATTATTGCTTCCCCACGACAAGTTAGAGAATTCAGCACAATGGATGTTGTAGTGCTAAACTTAGGCAGTGAACAAAACATAGAAGCGGGTCATGTATTAGATCTAGAACGTCAATCGCCAACGGTTATTGATGGTCCTCGTGGCCCTCGTTACCCAGAAGATTCTAGTAAATACGAGAAGCTTTTATCTGATGTGAGCCAATTATTTGGTGATGAGTCTGACGAAGAGAGCACAACGTGGACTATGCCTAAAGAAAAAGTTGGCGAGCTAATTGTCTTTAAAGTGTATGACAAAATAAGTTATGCATTAATAACTAAAAACCAGCACCCAATTCGCATTGGAGATATTGCAGTTATTCATTAAGAAGTAGCGAGTCGGTGCTCTAGGAGAGAGCATGGATCAGTCATCTGGCAAGCTAGCCCACTGGCTTGCCTTTTATATGTGTAAAGGGTTGGGTATCAAAACCCTTTTAGCACTATCTACAAATTATTCCCTTGGGTCGTTATTCGACTTACCTCATGACAAGCTTTTACAGCTTGGATTAACCGCTAATCAGGCGAGTAATTTACTCAACACCAATTGGCAACAAGTCAGCCATTATGAGCAACTAATTACGCTGCACAACATTACGGTTGTCTGTATTTTTGATGCGCTTTATCCAGAAGATCTCCGACAGATTGCCAGTGCGCCTTTATTACTATTTTGTAGGGGAGATGTCTCGTTATTATCTACTCCACAAATTGCAATTGTAGGGAGTCGTAATGCCACACCTACCGGGCTTGAAATAGCATCAGAATTTGCATACGAGTTAACTTTAGCGGGTATTACAGTTACCTCAGGTATGGCACGGGGAATAGATGGAGCAGCACATAAGGGCTCTCTTGCTGGTACGGGTAAAACCATAGCGGTGCTTGGTACTGGGGTTGATATTTACTATCCCAAACGCCATAAACTATTAACAGACCAAGTTTTAGAAAGCGGTTTGCTGGTGAGTGAGTTCTTACCAGGCACAGCTGCTCATGCGCACAACTTTCCGCGCCGTAATCGTATTATTTCTGGGTTATCGTTAGGAGTACTTATTGTTGAGGCTGAAATTAAAAGTGGTTCGTTAATTACAGTACGCTATGCGCTTGAACAAAATAAAGAGGTATTTGCAGTACCGGGTTCTATTAAAAACCCGTTAGCGCAGGCAAGTCATTTTTTAATAAAGCAAGGTGCTAAACTGGTAGAAAACGTGGCTGACATTCTTGATGAGGTGAGTTTTACTTACGACAATAATGTATGTAATAAAGAGCAGCCGATTCAAGCCAATTCTCAATGTGAGGTTTTAAATAGTATTGGCTTTGAAGTAACCAGTGTAGATGACATTGTGCGTCGTGCGCAGTGGCCAATAGATAAAGTACTCAGTAGGTTGCTCGATTTAGAATTAGACGATCAGATTGAGCGAGTGTTAGATGGTTACATCAAGTTAAGCGCAGGAAGGTAATATGTTTGATATTCTTTTATATCTTTTTGAAAATTACATTCACAGCGAAGCGGATATATTTGCAGAGCAAAATGAATTAACCGATGAGCTACTGCGCGCGGGCTTTAATAAGCCTGAGATATTTAAAGCACTCGATTGGTTAGAGCAACTCGCCGATTTACAACACAGTGACGAGTCTCCTTATCTTATTACTAACCCTAAAGATGCTGTGCGTATATTTACCGATAGTGAATGCCAAAGGCTCAGTGCTGAGTGTCGTGGCTTTTTAATGTTTATTGAGCAAATAGGCGTAATTAACAATGTAACTCGTGAGATGGTAATGGACTGTTTAGCCTCACTAGATAAACCAACCATAAGCCTAGAAGATTTAAAATGGATTGTACTTATGATTTTGTTTAATGTTCCTGGCTCTGAAGAGGCATATGAGCAAATGGAAGATTTGATTTTTGATGAACCCAGCGAACTTCTTCATTAGAGATAATTATCTTAATTGTACTCAAATTACTTAAACGGATAAGCACGGCATTGCTTGTATCTTTAAGTGGTTTGGGTATATTAGGCGAAAATTCACTAACCTATTAGGATCACCATGAGTAAAATCGACCATTCGCTTTTCTCGGCGAACAAGCACGCCCTCGAAAAAGAATACGAGATATGCCCACAGTGTGGTTCAGAGTTAGTGATCCGCAATAGTAAATCAGGCCCTTTTTTAGGATGCGCAAGTTATCCCAAATGCGATTTTATTAGGCCGTTGGCACATCACGATAGTAACGAAATTAAAGTTCTTGAAGATTCAGCATGCCCGCAGTGCAGCAAACAGCTGGTGGTTAAAAATGGGCGCTACGGTATGTTTATTGGGTGTACGGGATATCCAGAGTGTCATTACATTGCTAACGAAAATGAAGAAAAACAAAGCGAAGACACTTTGCCAAGTTGCCCTAAATGCAAAAAAGGTCATTTAGTCGCGCGCAGTAATAAATTTGGTAAAGTATTTTATTCTTGTGATTGCTATCCAAGTTGTAAATACACACTTAATAATAAACCGGTTGAACACCCGTGTCCTGAATGTAACTGGCCTATCGTCATAGAGAGAAATATGGCAAACGGCACATTATTGCAATGCCCACAAAAAAGCTGCATGCATAAGCTCACCCCAACTGAATAACGTTTAATTATATCTGGAGACTACTTTGTCAGACCTTTCAAATACGCCCACTGCAATAACATGCTTAACGCAAGGCGAAGTTATTTTATACCCAACAGAAGCTGTATATGGTTTAGGTTGTGATCCAGATAATCAACAAGCCGTTGAGGCACTATTAGCTATTAAGCAGCGCCCAGTTGAAAAAGGGCTTATTTTAATCGCTGATAACTACGGACAATTATTAAAATACGTAGATGATGCAAAAATACCAATGGATAAACGCGCTGATATTTTTTCGAGTTGGCCTGCTGCAATTACATGGGTTATGCCTGCATCTAAAAATACGCCTAAATGGCTCACAGGGCAGTTTGATACCATCGCGGTAAGAGTAACAAACCATCCAACAGTAAAGCGTTTGTGCCAAGAGTTTGGTAAGCCACTGGTATCAACCAGTGCAAACTTAACCGGTCAAGAAACGGTAATTAGTATTGAGCAAGCCAAAGCGCAATTTGCAGAACAAGTTGGCTTTTACGTTGACGAGCCGTTAGGTGGTAATACTCAACCAAGCACAATAAAAGACGCCATGACTGGCAAAATATTTAGAGGTTAATATGCAAAGCGAATTATTAAATCAAGTAAAAGCATACTTTATGGCTTTGCAAGACACTATTTGCCAAGGTTTGGAGGCTGCAGATGGCAGTGCTAAATTTATAGAGGATAACTGGCAGCGAGCAGAAGGCGGTGGTGGTCGTACACGTGTAACCACAAATGGCGCTGTAATAGAGCAAGGCGGAGTTAATTACTCTCATGTATTTGGCGCTTCAATGCCAGGTTCTGCAACAGCACATAGACCAGAGCTTGCAGGACGCAGCTTCCATGCGTGTGGTGTGTCGTTAGTTATTCACCCTAAAAACCCTCATGTACCAACAAGTCATGCCAATGTGCGCTTTTTTATAGCCGAAAAAGAAGGCGAAGAGCCAATATGGTGGTTTGGTGGCGGATTTGATCTCACTCCTTTTTATCCAGTATTAGAAGACGTACAGCATTGGCATCAAGTTGCTCACGACATTTGTGCGCCATTTGGTAGTGAAGTTTATCCAAAATATAAAACATGGTGCGACGAGTATTTTTATTTAAAGCACAGAGACGAGACGCGCGGAGTAGGCGGTTTGTTTTTTGACGATTTAAACGAACTTGGTTTTGAAAAGAGTTTTGCGTTTATGCAATCGGTGGGTAATGGATTTTTAGATGCCTATTTACCTATTATTGAACGTCGCAAAAATGACGAATACACAGAACAACAACGTGATTTTCAGCTTTATCGTCGCGGACGTTATGTAGAGTTTAATTTAGTATGGGATAGAGGCACTTTATTTGGATTACAAAGTGGCGGGCGCACTGAGTCTATATTAATGTCTATGCCACCACTTGCACGCTGGGAATATAACTATAAACCAGAGCCAAGTAGCCCAGAAGCTAACCTATATCAGTATTACTTACGCCCGCAAGAGTGGCTAACTAGTAAACCAAGTGAGCTGATAGCCAGAGAATGGCAATTATAACAATTACACAGTAATCAAAAAGGCGCTAATT
>NZ_PJBR01000110.1:0-13790 GCF_002863625.1 Pseudoalteromonas sp. MelDa3
AGTTTGAATCCGCGTAATTAAATTGATATCGTTTATGGTCTTATTTTTTCAATAATGAGTATAAAAAACTGTTCAAGCCCAAGTTTATTAAGCAATGTAGAAAAGTATTTCCTAATAAAAATAAGTCAGCAAAGGATTAACATGACTAACAATGCACAAATAAAGGTTTTAGGTAATACTTTACGGGCAAAGTATATTGTTCTCCTTTTATTTTTACTTTTAAGTAAGCTTGCCTCAGCTAACGGCGACTCATTAAGTGCGACTTTACATGCGCTAGACTTTGACACAACTCAAGTCCTGATCAACAACATAAAACTGAATGAATTAGACTATCTTCAAAATGAAGACAAACTCACTCAAGCGTTTAAAATAAGCAAAGAGCAAAATTGGGAAAACCTTCATCTAGAAGCGGCCGCTTTGTATGCGGAGTTACTTTTTAGACAAGAAAAATACGAAGCGTTAAACACACACTTATCCTATTACTTAAAGAACAAAGAGTTACCAAATCAAAAAAGTGTATATTTATTATTTCTCGAATCACAACTTAAGTCTCTAGCGAGAGAGCCAAACCCAGCTCCAGCACAAACGCTAGCCACAAAGTTAGAAGAGAGCTTGCAACAGCATTCAACTAAAGAAAAAATCATTATTTTACGAGCACTTGCTTACTATTACACCGATACAGATGCATTGAAAAAGACCCTAAATGTTGCACTAGAGGGGTTAGAATTAGCATTAAAAGATGATGATTCAGCATCTCAAGGATACTTTTTTAGAAAAATAGCCGATGCATATAATTATCTAAACGAAAAAGACAAAGCCGTATATTATGCAAAAAAAGCGGTTGCGGCATATGAGCAAACACAAGATGGGCTTTTTACCTCAAAAGCATATTGGAGCTTAGGCAATGTATTGCTGGAGATTAAGAAACCTAAAGATGCCTTAATATACCTAGACAAAGCATTGCTCTATTTCAAAAAAGTTAATATGCAAAAAGGCTTAACCTTTGCTCAGTACTCAATTGCCAGTATTGAGTACTTACAAGCAAATTACGATAAAGCTTTAACTCTAACTAAAGAAAACATTGAGCTTGCTCGTTCTGCAGGTGTTCACGACATGCAACTCGCATCGCTCATTTTGTTAGCTGACATATATATAAAACTAGATTTACTTGATCAAGCAAATGAAGCAAACGATGAGGTGTTTTTTAAATTAGATAAATTCAGCCGCAGTATTTATAAAGCCGATTTTTTAAGTAAACGCTATGAGCTAAAACGACGCCTTAACTACACTGACGAGGCTTTTGAAGCAATTGAACAGAAGCTCCTTTATACAAAAAAACACTACGAAGCTACCAGTGAAAATAATATAAAAACACTACAGATAAAGTTTGAAGTAAAAGAAAAAGAAGAAAAAATACAGCAACTAGAGTACGCAAAAGATATTAGTGAGCTACAAGCTAAAGAAGAATATCATCAAAAAATAATTTGGCGACTTAGCGCTGCTATTGCTTTTATTTTAGTTATTGCTTCATTATTTTTATTTTATCGGCAGGCTCGACAACGTCAAAAATATCACAATATTTCATTAACAGATTACCTAACAAATTGCCCTAATCGCAGAGGAATAATGCGCGCAGCAGAAGCAAAACTTGGTGAAGGTAAAATGACTATAGCAATTGTTGACTTAGACTACTTTAAAAAAGTTAACGACCATTTTGGTCACGATGTTGGCGATTTAGTTCTTATTGCCTTTGCAAAAGCTGCAAGAGAAACACTATGTAATGATCATCAGTTTGGCCGTTACGGCGGCGAAGAATGGTTATTTGCACTAAATACGGCTGATGAACGAATAATTCGCGATATATTTAACCGACTCGCTATTAGCTTCGCCGAGCATTGCAGTAATATAGAAGACTTTCCTACAGATACAAAAATCACTTTTAGTGCAGGAGCCTCTGTAAGTAGCCCTTTAAAAAGCACACTAGATGTTCTTATTAAGCATGCAGATAAATTACTTTATAAAGCAAAAGAAAACGGAAGAAACCAAGTCGTTGTTGATTAAATAAACACAGCTAAAAGTATTGGCTCAGTTAATTGACTAAAGTCCATCTAAAACCATCTGTTTAATTTTATGTGCCTTTACAAAATGATCTAATTTATGGGTGTGTATCCACCAAGTAGCAGCTTCCATAAGTAGCTCTGGGTCGTCGTTTTTATTAGCAAAAAATGCATAAAAAGAAAGCCCTACATTTTCGCCTTTAACTGCTATTTTTTTATCGCACACGGTAATTATTTTTGCTCTTAGTTCTTCCCTCATACATACCTTATTTAATTATATTTTTACTGTATATGTACTATTGAAATACGCCATTTAAAAAGCTAACGATTAGCTGTAAAAGACTTCTATCAACCAAACCGTGATTCTCAAGCTCTTTATTAGGCGTATTTACTTTTGCAGCTTTGCATTCATTATCTAATGTTTCATTTTTACGTGTATCGGTTTCGTATGCAATATCTGCTTGTTCCATACATTTTGCCGAGCCTGCGTAAGGCTGTGCCGCACAAGCGCTTAGTAATAAAAAAAGTGGAATTGCTATCAATAATTGCTTCATAACTAATCCTATTTTTACGCAACTTATTTAATTTAAATTACAGCTGCAAGTTAGCCTATTTACTTTCTACCACCATTACAAAAAATTCAAAAAAGAACGCCCCCACTGCATCAAAAAAAGTATCATTTTTTTCATCCTTTTTAATTTGTGCGCTAATGCATTGATTATAAACTTCTGAGCTTGTTTGAGCGCCATTTCGATCAACCGTTTCGGCCTCTTCAATGCATAAGTTAGGGTCAGAACGTGGGGCTGTACTACAGGCACTTAGTAAAGCGCACAGCAATAATGCGGCGATGGGGCTTTTTATGTTCATCCTTAAACTATCCTATTAAGTTAACGTGCTACCTGCATTTATACCGATTGATATTATATGTGGGAGTAATACATATAGATTGTACCTAAATAATGTTGCTACTTTATCACTGCAATAAAATAAACAACCAGTAAATATTTGTAAGGTTCTGTAGGAATTTATACTCACTTTATAATTGAACTACGTAAAAGCCTGAAATTATTGCATTCATATCACTGTAAAATTTACAGTGATATGAGCATAAAAATAAAAAATCAAAATAAAAGCAATAAAATACATCAACTTAATATTTGGCATTTAGTTTGCTAGTTAATGGTATAAGCAAATAAATTGTAAAAGGATTAGTTATGAATATTTTTGAAGCACTACGTCATGACCATGACAAACAAAGAAAATTAGTAGATGCACTTATTCAAACGCACGGCGACACAGAGCAGCGCCACACGCTAATGGACGAGCTAAAAACAGAATTAGAACAGCACGCAAAGTTTGAAGAACGTTACTTTTACAACCCACTTATGTTTGATGACTTAACTCATGAAAAAGCGCGCCACAGCGTAGCTGAACATCACGAAATTGATGAATTAATTGAACAACTTGAAGATACCGAAATGAGCTCGTCTGCATGGTTAGTTGCAGCTAAAAAGCTGCACCATTTAGTACATCATCATTTAAGTGAAGAAGAACACGAAGTATTTCAATTAGCGGGTAAAGCACTAACCGAAGGGCAAAAACAAAGCTTAGCAAAGCAATACAACGACGCTATGCATTAACGTATAAACCGACTTCCGCACTCCCTGTGTACTTATTGGTTATAAGCCAAATAGCTTATAACCAATTTTTTGCATATATTTTATTACTTTACAGTAAATTTTACGTCTTGGTCGCGTAATAAGTAAAGTGCGAAACACGCAGCCCACATTGGCCATGCAGTGAAGAATAATAAGTTATTAAAGCCATCTATATACTGGTTGTACGAAGAAAGCGTTGATAAGCCATGCATTACAAAAATGATACCGTAAGTTATACGCTTTTTAATACCCGCTAAAAATGCCAATACTAATACAAGTTGTAGAGCACCGATAACATAAGCAACTATGTCAGATGAGCCACTAATACCGTAAAAATGTTCGAAAATACGTGCGCTATGACCAGGGTTTACGAATTTATCGAACGTCCACATAACCATTACAATAAATACGCCTAAACGCAAAGATAAAAGTGACCATTGCAAACGGTTTTGCACATCAGAACTCATTGAACCTGTCATAAAATTTCCTTAAATGAATATTAATAAACGTTGAAGTAACCTAGACCGTATAAGTTATTTTTTATTTCAAAAAAATTTAATTATTTTAACTAAAAAAGTAATTAAGCTTTGTAGTAATAAAAGTGAAGCTTATTTTTGGAATTAAAAAATGCTGCGTAAAAGTTAACAACTTTAAAATGTTAGCAGGTGAAAAGTAGTCTATAATTTAAAAAGCCCATTAAAAGCAAATATTTACATTCACTCTAATACAATCGCTCTATTGATATTTTATCGACTGATAAAACTATAGTACTTAATTACCACCTTTATAATACATCTGTTTTGTTATGTTCTAAAAAACAAAAAGAATCGAAATTTTACTGAAATTTATTTTTAATCCTTTCGGTCTTTATCGCCAACAACATTTTAACCGTAGAGAGAAAACGTTTGAAACACGCATATTTAGCACTTTCCCTAGCCACTATATTAAATACACCACTTAATGCTTTTGCAGCCGAAGAATCAAAAACAACAAAAGATGGCGCAATAGAGCGCATTGAGGTGGCAGGCCAAGCTATTAAATCTCAAGGTCTTTCGGTTAAAAACGCCACTGTAGACGGCCCTTTTGGCGACAACTTAGCCCTACAAGATATAGCCCGCTCAGTCACACCAATTTCAAGCGAGTTAATAGAGCAACTCAATATTACGACTTTACAAGACGTGCTCGCAGTAAGCCCTAATACCTATTCAGCCAGTGGTTTTGGCGCACCTAGTTTACCTACTATTCGTGGGCAATTAGGTGAGCTTTTTCAAGATGGCACACGCCGACAAGCCGGTAATAACGGCTTTGGTGTGCCCTTATCGTTCAACTCTATAGAACAGATAGACGTGGTAAAAGGCGCGCCGCCGGTATTATTTGGCTCAAGCCAACGCAACGGTGGTTTTGTAAACTTACATTCTAAAAAAGCATCAACTGACGAAAGTAAAGGCAAAGCAACGGTATCTGCAGGTCGATGGGATCAGTACAGTGTTTTAGTTGATTACAGTGCACCCATTGTAAAAGACAAAGTAGGCTTTAGAGTAAGCGCTGAACACATAGATAACGGCAGCTACTACGACTTTTCAGGCACAAAGAGCGACAGCTTATTTGCATCATTACGCGTATTACCTGATGACAAGAGCAGCTGGGATATTAACTTTGAGTTATACCAAGTTGAATTTACCGATAACGCAGGTATTAACCGCCCTACTCAAGCGCTAATAGATAATGGCCTTTATATTACCGGCCAAGGCGTGCAAGCAAATGGCAGCACAGTACCGGCAGCAGGTTCAATAATCTCACCAACTGGGCAAGTAAAAATAGACCGTAGTACAGTACTTACCGATCCTGATAATCAGAACGAAGCCACTACTTATTTACTACACAGCATTTATAAGCGTGAACTTTCCAACAACGCATCAATAAAAAACATTACGTATTTTCAGCACTTACAACGCGAAGAAATTGCACAAAATAGCTTTGTTGAAATTATAGATGGTGCCGATACCGCGCAAAACCGTACCGAGCTTACCTATCTTTGGAATAGCGACCAGCAAACAATTTTTGCATTTGATGTGCGTTATAACCGCGTATTAGGCTACAGCCAATTTACAACAGAAGCCGACTTACCTATTGATTTAACTGGCCCAATTTCAAATCGCCGCATTCCTTTAACTGATGTACAACAAGCGCGTTTAATTGAAATTAGCCCAGGTGTATTTGTATCCCCTGGTGGTCAATATGATATTAATAATGACGGCAGTGGCGACTTTAACTTATCAGACACTACCGATTCGCGTTCATGGCAAACAGGCTTTGCTATTCAGCAGGATTCTGATTGGACAGATAAGTTTCATACAAGTGTTGGCTACCGCATTGATTTTTATGACGTAGACGCGCACGACCCAATAGCACCAGAAGGTGAAATTGCAGCGAGCGATAGCATTAACGATAAGCTACATTCGGGGCAAGTAAGCTTTAACTACCGATTAAATGGTGATTACACCACTTATGGTGCAGCAAGTTACAACGAAGCCACATCAAATAGCATGGCTGGCGGCACGTCTCTTGGTGGCGACAACACGATTAGCGCGCAAAACTTTTCAACCGAAAATACCTTAGTTGAATTTGGTTTAAAATACGCACCAACCGATAGTGATTGGTACGCCGATGGTGCAGTGTTTAGCCAACGTCGTAGTTTACGTAACCGTGATGGTAGTAATACCGGCATTCGTACTACCGGCTTTGAAAGCCAAGTATTTTATGATGCTTACCCTTATTGGCTAAGTGCTGGCTACAGCTATATTGATGCTCGCTACGATAATTCTGCAAGTAGCCAAGATTCAGCTCAAGTCGCTGATGCATTTGACAACTCACGTCCAGATATTATTGAAGGTACCAGTGTTGGCGCACCTAGCTTTACCGCTTTTGCACCTTCAAACACCCGTGTACAGGGTATCCCTGAGCAATCGTTCAGCTTTAACGGAAATTATTCAATTAATTCGAAATGGCAAACGGGTTTTTCAGGTCTATATACAAAGAGTTACCCATTAGACTTTTTGGCGACAGTAAAAATTCGTGATCAGTACACACTAAACGTAAATACTAGCTATGCTTTTACGCCTAGTACCAAGTTACGATTAGATGTGAACAACGTAACGAATCAAAAAAACTGGCGCCCAGTATTTGAAGGCGGTTACTTTGGTGCAACTTTAGCTTTTCCTGAGTTGCCAATTAACGCCAAGTTAACCCTTACGCATAGTTTTTAAGAGAGAGAACATGATTAAAAAAATATTTTTATTATTGATTGCAGCGGCCGCCGTCGGCCTGTTCTTTCATTTTGACTTACACCAACTACTTACGCTTGATGGCTTAAAAGGGTCAATGGATCAGTTTAGCGATTACAAAGAGCAGTCACCGTTGTTGGTTATTGGTGGGTTCTTTTTACTGTACGTAGTAGTAACAGCTCTCTCGTTACCGGGCGCGGCTATTTTGACACTTGCAGCAGGTGCATTATTTGGCTTAGTTGAAGGCTTATTGGTTGCATCTTTTGCCTCAACTATTGGCGCAACACTTGCCTTTTTAGTATCGCGTTACTTACTACGCGACACTATTAAAAAACGCTTTCCTGAGCGCTTAGCTGCAATTGATGCAGGCGTTGAAAAAGAAGGTGGATTTTACTTATTTACTCTTCGTTTAGTGCCGGTGTTTCCGTTCTTTTTAATAAACCTATTAATGGGTGTTACTTCAATAAAGTCATGGACTTATTACTGGGTAAGCCAAGCAGGTATGCTAGCCGGTACATTTGTATTTGTTAACGCAGGTACGCAACTGGCTCAAATAGATAGCTTATCTGGAATTTTATCATTCAACTTAATCTTATCATTCGCTTTATTGGGCATTTTCCCATTCATTGCTAAAGGAATCTTAAACGTGTTTAAAAAACGTCGCGTATACAAAAACTACACTAAGCCTAAAAAATTCGACCGTAACATGATTGTTATTGGTGCAGGCGCAGGTGGTTTGGTAACAAGTTATATTGCTGCTGCTGTTAAAGCAAAAGTAACCCTTATTGAAGCAGGCGAAATGGGCGGAGACTGTTTAAACTACGGTTGTGTTCCAAGTAAGGCAGTTATTAAAAGCGCTAAAATTGCAGAGCAAATTCGCCACGGTGAAAACTACGGCCTAGAAAACGCAACACCACAGTTTTCGTTCAAAAAAGTAATGGCGCGTGTACATAAAGTTATTGCCGATGTAGCACCACACGACAGTGTTGAACGTTACACTAACTTAGGCGTAGATGTTGTAAAAGGTTACGGTAAATTAATAGACCCGTGGACTGTAGAAATTAAACTTAACGACGGCGGCACGCAAACACTCACTGCCCGTACTATTGTTATTGCCACTGGCGCACGCCCATTTGTACCGCCATTACCTGGTATTGAAGAAACAGGCTATGTAACAAGCGATACATTGTGGAATAAATTTGCAGAGCTGGATGAGGCACCTAAAAAACTTGTAGTACTAGGTGGCGGTCCAATTGGTAGCGAATTAGCACAAAGCTTTGCACGTTTAGGTTCAAGTGTTACGCAAATTGAAATGAGCGAACGCATTATGATCAAAGAAGATATTGAAGTGTCTACTTTTGCTCACGAAGCGTTAACTGAAAGTGGCGTTAATATTTTAACATCGCACCAAGCACTTCGCTGTGAAACGCGCGATGGTAAAAAATATATTGTTGTTAAGCATGACGACAAAGAAATAGATATTGAATACGACGAGCTATTATGTGCCGTTGGTAGAAGTGCGCGCCTTAAAGGTTACGGTCTTGAAGAGCTAGGCATAGAAACAAACCGCACAGTAGTAACTAACGAGTACCTTGAAACACTGTACCCTAATATTTTTGCAGCAGGCGATATTGTAGGTCCATACCAATTTACACATGTTGCAGCCCATCAAGGTTGGTACGCAGCGGTAAATGGCTTATTTGGTAACCTTAAAAAGTTTAAAGTAGATTACCGTGTTATTCCGTGGACTACGTTTATTGACCCAGAAGTTGCACGTGTTGGCTTAAACGAGCAAGACGCAAAAGACAAAGGCATAGATTACGAAATTACTCGCTTTGAATTTGAAGAGCTAGACCGTGCAATTACCGACAGCGCTACAAAAGGCTTTATTAAAGTGATTACACCCAAAGGCAAAGACAAAATACTCGGTGTTACCGTGGTATCTGAACACGCTGGCGATTTGATTGCTGAGTTTGTACTGGCAATGAAACACGGCTTAGGCCTTAATAAAATACTCGGTACTATACACAGCTACCCTACTTGGGCTGAAGGTAATAAGTACGCAGCAGGCGAGTGGAAACGCGCTCATGCACCTGAAAAAGTGCTTAACTTGCTTGAAAAATACCATACTTGGCGTCGAGGTTAATTATGTTTAAAACACCTCTAAAAGCATTACTACTTGGTTCGGCTTTAGTTGTAACATCGTTTACAACGTCATTTTCGGCCCAAGCCCAAAACATACACGATAGCTGGAATGCATTGTTAAATAAGCATGTTGTCGCTATTAACCATAATCACAGTACTGAGGTTGATTACGCTGCCATAAAACGTGAGCATGCACAGCTAAAAACGTATCTAGATTCGTTAACGGCTGTAACGCAAAGCGAATTTGACGCATGGGAAAAGCCTAAGCAACTCGCTTTTTTAATCAATGCTTATAATGCGTGGACTGTTGAACTTATATTGACAAAGTATCCAGATCTTAAATCAATCAAAGACTTAGGAAGCTTTTTTAGCTCACCATGGAGTAAAGAGTTTGTGCCATTACTTGGCAAAACTCGCAGCCTTGATGATATAGAGCATGGTTTAATACGTGGCAGTGGTAAATACAACGACCCACGCATTCACTTTGCGGTAAATTGCGCAAGTATTGGTTGCCCAGCGCTTCGAGAAGAAGCGTATACAGCCACTGATTTAGAAAGCCAATTGCAAGAGCAAACGGTGCGCTTTTTATCAGATATGACACGTAATATGGCTCAAGAAAATACGCTAAGCGTGTCTTCAATATTTAAGTGGTACGGCGATGACTTTGAAAAAGGCTTTAGAGGTGCAAACACGCTACAGCAGTTTTTCTTGCAATACAGCGATGCACTTAAACTGATACCCGCTCAGCAAAAAGCACTTAAAAATGATGACATGAAAGTTAAATTTTTAGACTACAACTGGGATTTAAATGTTCGCCATTAAGTTTTGGCAAACACAGGCGCGATACAGCTTTTGCTGTGTCGCGTTTTGCGTTTGTGCAATTGCAAATTTAGCTGTTTTTTCGAGCACTGCATTTGCTAATCCCGTTATTAACTCAAATAGTAAAAGTAATTTAGTAATTAACACACAACAGGGATCTCGCTGGCAACAAGTTCAAACACTTGGTCGCAATCAAGATGTATACTTTTATGCATGGGGCGGCGACGCGCAAATAAATGCTTATATTCAATGGGCAGCGCAGCAAGTTAAAACTAAGTACAACATTAACCTAGTGCATGTAAAATTAAGCGATACCAGCGAAGCAGTAAGCCGTGTACTTGCCGAAAAATCAGCAAACAATAACAACCAAGGCAGCGTAGATTTAATGTGGATCAACGGGGCTAACTTTGCCACCATGAGTGAGCACTCTTTGCTTTTAAAGCAATGGGCTAATAAACTCCCCTACTTTGCATTAACCGATCCGGCTAACAACCCTGCTGTAACCTTTGACTTTGGTTTACCTACCAATGGTATGGAGGCTCCATGGGGGCAAGCGTCACTTACATTTTATTACGACAGCATTGCAATAAATGGTAAGGCAAACAATAAATTGCCGACGACATTAAACAAATTATTAAACTGGAGCGCGCAAAACCCTGGTCGCTTTAGTTACCCAAAGCCGCCTGACTTTTTAGGTATGAGCTTTTTAAAATACGCCTTAGTTGTACTGCATCAGCAAAGCAGCGAAAACATTAAAGCGCAGTTAAACCAACCAGCTACCGCTTTAAATACTGCACAAGTGCTAAATCCGTTATGGGACTTTTTAGATAAACTACACCCAACTCTTTGGCGTGGTGGCACTCATTTTATGCAAAGTGGCGCTCAAATGCGCCGCTTAGTAGACGATACAGAGCTAAGTTTAGCCTTTACTTTTTCAGCACCTGAAGTACCGGCAGCTGTAAAACGCTATGATTTACCAAACAGCATTCGCAGTTACGCAATGAGTGATGGCAGTTTAAGTAATACTCATTTTGTGGCAATCCCTTACAATGCAAGCCACCAGCAAAGTGCGCAATTAGTGGCTAATTTTTTACTCAGCCCTGAGGCGCAAGCTGAAAAACAAAAAGCGCATATATGGGGCGATAAAAGCGTACTTATTCAATCAACGTTAACGCCTGAACAGCAAGCCTTATTTAAAACAGCTAAACCGCATCCAAGTGCACTGCCTTTAAACAGTATTAAACGCACATTGAGCGAACCTCATCCAAGCTGGGTAAACGCCATTATGCAAGGTTGGCAAACCCGTTATGGAGTAAGCCAATGAGCGTTATTTCAAAAAGTGTACCAGTAAATACCAAAGCAACAACGCAGTGCAGCACCGATATGTTTACGCGCATTGTAAAATTTAGCCCGCGATTTTTACTCGCTTTACTTATATTACCCGTACTTGGTGGCTTAATTAGCGTATTGCTGCCTACCTTTGGTTATGCGCCCGTACTTGAGCAAACAACGTTTAGCTTGCAAGGTTTTAATGCCCTTTGGCAAACACCTGGCCTTACCCAAATGGTTACTCTAAGCGTTGCAACGGGCTTAATAAGTACTTTGCTTGCTTTTGTCATTACCTTAATGATTTTAGCTGCATTTTTTAACAGCCCGTGGCTTAACCGAATTCAGCGTTTATTGAGCCCTATATTAGTTATACCTCATGCCGCCGCCGCTATTGCGGTGGGGTTTTTAATTGCCCCTTCAGGTATGATTTCACGCTTAGCGTCGCCTTGGTTAAGCGGCTGGGAACTTGCGCCAAACGGCATGTTTCCGCATGATTCGTTCGGTATTAGTATTATTTTAGGCTTAACACTCAAAGAGCTTCCCTTTTTATTATTAATGGCACTGGGCGTACTTGCTCAACCTGAGCTTGGCAAAAAATTACGCCAACAACATAAGGTTGCGCTTAACTTGGGTTATTGCCCAATGACTGCCTTTTTTAAAGTAATACTGCCAAGTCTTTATCCGCTGCTGCGTTTACCCCTTTTAGCCGTGCTTGCCTATGCAAGTGCCAGTGTAGAAATGCCACTCATTTTAGGCCCAAATACACCACCCACGTTGGCCGTTGCAATAATGCATTGGTTTAACGATGTTGATTTAAACCTGCGTATTAAAGCCTCAGCAGGTGCTTTATTACAACTGGCTGTTACAGGCGGGTTGTTAGCCCTTTGGCTTGGCGCAGAAAAGGCCGTAAAAGTGCTATTTAGCGACTCTCTCACCAATGGAGTGCGCGAATACGGCGGATTTTATTGGCAAAAAATAACGGTCGTACTCACCGCATTAGTAATTAGTTTTATACTGTTGTCACTTATTGGTTTAGTTATGTGGTCGGTTGCAGGTTTTTGGCGCTTTCCAGATGCAATGCCTGAACAATTTACGCTACTGCATTTTAAAAGTGCGCTAATGCAAATGGGCAGCCCGCTTTTTAATACGCTAGCAATCGGTTTAGTAACCACACTATTTGCCATTATACTTACTTTAGTGTGTTTAGAATCAGAGCAGTTGAGTGACAAACCTATTTCTCGTTTTACCAGTTTAATTATTTACTTACCGTTATTAGTACCCAGTATTGCCTTTTTGTTTGGGCTAGTATGGATACAGCAATTGGTAAATAACCAAGCCGCATTTTTTAATGTGGTACTTACGCATTTACTGTTTGTGTTGCCTTATGTGTTTTTGTCACTTGCGAGCAGTTATAGGCGCTTAGATCCTCGTTTTGCTCATGTTGCAGCAAGCCTAGGCGCAGCGCCATGTAAGGTGTTTTTTAAAGTAAAACTACCTCAGTTGTTTGCCCCTATTTTAATTGCAGCCGCACTGGGCTTAGCAATTAGTTTTGGACAATACCTCCCTACGCTTTTAGCTGGCGGCGGGCGCATAGCCACAATAACAACCGAAGCCGTTACGCTTGCCAATGGCGCAAGCAGACGCACCAGTGCCGTGTACGCTATTATGCAAATGGTGTTACCGCTTATTGGATTTATACTGGCATGGGTTTTACCTAAATATTTTTTCAAAAGTGCACGTGCTTAAAAGTGCACATATTTAAAGCACCCATGTTTAACACTATCAGGGTTAAGGTTTTTTAATGCAGTCATCGTTACAGATTAAAAATTGTCAGCTTTATCGCCAAAATGAGCTGCTACTTAGCTTAAACGAGCAAGTTAATGGCGGTGAAATTCTGACTATTATGGGCCCATCGGGCAGTGGTAAATCAAGCTTATTAAATTGGCTTACGGGTACTTTACCAAGTAGCTTTAAGGCCAATGGAGAGGTGTGGCTTAATGGTCAAAATATCGATAACACCCCTCCACACTTGCGCCATATTGGAGTGCTTTATCAAGACGCTTTATTGTTTTCGCATTTAACTGTTGCTGGTAACATTGCCTTTGCAATGCCCAAAGGTAATAAAAAACAACGTCTTGAAAAAATAGAACATGCACTTGAGCAAGTAGGTCTTAAAGATATGGGCAATCGTCACCCCGATAACTTATCGGGCGGGCAGCAAGCCCGTGTTGCATTATTACGTATGCTGCTGAGCGAACCTAAAGCCATTTTACTCGACGAACCCTTTAGCAAACTCGACACCCAACTGCGTGTTGATACACGCGAACTCGTGTTTAGCCAAATACGCGATCATAAGCTACCTGCAATTATGGTAACTCATGACCATAGCGACGCCGACGCTGCAAATGGCAAACTCATTACTTTAAATAGCGCACTTTAATTCGTGGCTTTAATACGCATAAGGCAACAAACATGCTAGACAAATTTATCACCCCTGT
>NZ_PJBR01000111.1:0-13926 GCF_002863625.1 Pseudoalteromonas sp. MelDa3
TAGACATGCTGTAAAACCAGGTATTACTGGTCTAGCACAAATAAGCTACCCTTACGGGGCTTCAGTTGAGGATGCTGTTTGGAAACACAAATATGACATTCACTACATTAAGCACCATAGTACTTTTGTTGATTTAAAAATTATGATTAAGACTATCAAAGTGGTCATTTTTGGTATGGGGCGTTAAATGCAAGAATTAGTTTCTATAATAATGCCTTCATATAACGCAGAGAGGTTTATAGAGGAAAGCATTAATTCAGTACTATCACAAACATACCAAAACTGGGAGTTGTTAATTACTGATGATGTCTCTAAAGATAATACGGTTGCTATTGTTAAACAATACGCTATAAATGAACCGCGTATTCGACTAGTTGAAAAAAGTAATAATGGTGGTGCAGGCGTAGCTAGAAATGATTCAATATTAAGAGCTAAAGGTCGGTATATTGCTTTTCTGGATTCAGATGACTTATGGGTGCACGAAAAGCTAAGCAAGCAAATAAGCTTTATGCAGAATAACAACGTGCCTTTTTCGTACACGGGCTACCAAAAATTTACTGGTGATAAAAAGCTACTAGGCGAGATTATTCCTCCAGCTGAAATAACATATAACGAGCTACTCAATAGTAATGTAATTGGTTGCCTAACAGCTATTTATGATTGCCAAGCGATAGGTAAGCAATACATGCCTACAATTCGAAAGCGACAAGATATGGCCCTGTGGCTACATATTCTTAAATTAACTCCTAAAGCTGTTGGTCTACAAGAGTCACTAGCTCACTACCGAGTTGATGTAGGTATGAGTAGTAATAAAGCTGAAATGTTAAAGTGGCAATGGCGTTTATATAGAGAAGTAGAGCAGTTAAGCGTTATCAAGTCTTTAAAACATTTTGTGATCTATGCCTTAAAGGGCTACCTAAAATACAAGAAATAAGCGAACCATGATGGAAAACATACTTAAGCTAATTGGACGAACAGAACTTTTATTTAAAAGTGACATAGCAATTAACGAGCTGAAATTATCTGAAATAGTCTCAAATTCAAAATTTCTTGTACTAGGTGGAGCAGGCTCAATAGGCCAAGCCGTAACAAAAGAAATTTTCAAACGTAATCCAAAAAAGCTTCATGTTATTGATATTAGTGAAAATAACATGGTTGAGTTGGTTCGCGATGTTCGTAGCTCGTTTGGTTATATAGAGGGTGACTTTCAAACATTCGCACTTGATATTGGCTCAGTTGAGTATGATGCATTTATAAAAGCAGATGGCCAATATGATTATGTATTAAACTTGTCTGCACTTAAACATGTTCGTAGTGAAAAAGACCCATTTACATTAATGCGTATGATCGACGTAAATGTATTCAACACTGATAAAACAATTCAGCAATCAATTGATTGTGGTGCAAAAAAATATTTTTGTGTCTCTACTGATAAAGCAGCTAACCCAGTCAATATGATGGGTGCATCAAAACGTATTATGGAAATGTTTTTAATGCGTAAAAGCAAAGACATTGCTATTTCTACAGCTCGATTTGCAAACGTTGCTTTTTCTGACGGTTCATTATTACATGGCTTTAACCAGCGTATACAAAAACAACAACCAATTGTCGCTCCTAGTGATATAAAACGTTACTTTGTTACACCACAAGAATCAGGTGAGCTATGTTTAATGTCGTGTATCTTTGGTGAAAATAGAGACATTTTCTTTCCGAAGTTAAGTGAAGCTTTGCACTTAATTACCTTCGCTGATATTGCTATTAAATACCTTCAAGAACGTGGTTTTGAGCCTGTTTTATGTAAAACGGAAGACGAAGCACGTGAACTAGTAAAAACTCTACCAGCTCAAGGGAAGTGGCCATGTTTGTTTACTGAAAGTGACACTACAGGTGAGAAAGACTTTGAAGAATTTTTTACTGACAGTGAAACATTAGACATGGAACGCTTCGAAAATTTAGGCATTATTAAAAATGACGCTATATTTGAGCAAACTTTATTAGCTAAGTTTGAAGAAGCTATTGCGCAAATGAAAGCGGATAAGTCTTGGACAAAAAACGAAATTGTCTCGCTTTTCTTTAAAATGATTCCTGATTTTGGGCATAAAGAAACAGGCAAATACCTTGATGGTAAAATGTAATTAGGTAGATATATTATGACTAAACAGCTTGTTTCATTTGTAAAAGATCTTTACCAAACTAATGAGTTTATTCCTCTACACGCACCGACTTTTTCAGGAAATGAACAAAAGTATGTATCTGAAACAATTAGCAGTACGTTTGTTTCAAGTGTTGGTAAGTTTGTAGATGACTTTGAAAAACATATTGAAATTTACACCGGAGTGCCAAAAGCAGTTGCTACTGTAAATGGTACTGCAGCATTACATGCAGCATTATATATGGCAGGTGTTAAAAGTAACGATATCGTTATTACTCAAGCTCTAACTTTTGTAGCAACATGTAATGCAGTACATCATATGGGGGCTGAGCCTGCGTTTGTTGATGTATCACCCGTCAGCTTAGGTTTATGCCCTAAAGCATTGTCTACATTTTTAGAGCAACATGCCGTATTAACCGAATCGGGACCGATACATAAAAAAACAAAACAGCGCTTTCAGGCAGTAGTGCCAATGCATACATTTGGGCATCCTGTTGAGCTTGATGAACTAATCAGTGTGTGCAATGAGTGGCAGATTGCTTTAGTCGAAGATGCAGCAGAAAGCCTTGGCTCATTTTATAAAGGTAAGCATACAGGTACGCTAGGTGATTTTGGCGCAATTAGCTTTAACGGTAATAAAATTATTACCACCGGTGGTGGCGGCATGGTTTTATGCAAAACCTTAGCCACGGGACAGCATACAAAGCATATAACCACTACAGCTAAGGTTCCTCATCCGTATGAGTTCTTCCATGATGAAGCGGGCTTTAATTATCGTATGCCTAATCTAAATGCAGCACTTGGTTGTGCGCAAATGGAAAGCCTTGCCGCATTTATCGACAATAAACGTCATCTCGCCAGCCTATACTTAGACTTTTTTAAAGGCTCTGACTTTCAATTTGTAACTGAGCCTAGTTATGCAAAATCAAACTATTGGTTAAATGCAATTATTTGCCCAAACCCCAGTGAGCGAGAAAAGCTACTAAAGCAGACTAATGCTGATGGTGTAATGACTCGACCAATATGGCAATTAATGCATCGACTACCTATGTTCGAAAATGCAATGCGAGGCGATTTAAGCCATTCAGAGTTTATTGAAGCTCACTTAGTTAACATACCAAGCTCTCCAGTTAAAAGTTTAGGCAAGTTATAATGACAAAGAAAATAGCTGTATTTACAGGGACTCGTGCAGAGTATGGACTGCTGTACTGGCTTATAAAAGATATTCAAAGTGATCCAGAGCTTACATTACAGCTATTAGTTTCAGGCATGCATTTATCATCTGAGTTTGGTGAAACCTACAAACAAATAGAGCAAGATGGTTTTAGCATAGATGAAAAAATAGAAATTCTACTTTCATCAGATACTGCCGTCGGTACAGCTAAAAGTATGGGGCTTGGTGTGCTTGGTTTTACGGACGCGTTAAGTAGATTAAAGCCAGATGCGCTGGTTATTTTAGGTGACCGCTTTGAAGCACTTGCAGCCGCTCAAACCGCAATGATATTACGTATACCTATTTTGCACCTGCACGGAGGTGAAATCACCGAAGGGGCATATGATGACGCTATTCGCCACGCCATTACTAAGCTTAGCTATTTACACGGAACGTCCACTGAAGAATATCGCCAACGTGTTATCCAGTTAGGTGAGATGCCTGAGCGGGTTAAAAATATTGGTGCAATTGGTCTTGATCATTTAGCACGTAGTGACTTTATGAGTGTCAATGAAATTGGCAACTCTTTAAACTTTAATTTGAAGCCGCCTTACTTTCTTGTTACCTATCATCCAGTAACGTTAGGTGAAGAGCCTCCAGAGCAAAGCTTTACGGCATTACTCAATGCATTAGATGAGTTTAAAGATTATCAAGTTATTTTAACTTACCCCAATGCAGACGATGGTGGACGCCGTATAATCCCAATACTTGAAGACTATGCTAAACAGCATCCAAATAGAGTATGTGCAATACCTTCATTGGGACAAAGGCGCTATTTGAGCACGGTAAAAAATGCCGCTGTTGTTATTGGTAATTCATCGAGTGGTATTATTGAGGTCCCTGCATTTAACGTGCCTACAGTCAATATAGGCGTACGACAAAAAGGCCGTTTAGCAGCTATAAGTGTACTAAATTGTATAGCGACGAAAGAAGCAATTTCAGCCGCATTAGAATCGGCTGTTACAGGCCGCTATAAAGCCCCTGACGAAATAATAATAAACCCATACGGCGCCGGCAATGCAAGTGCTCAAGCAATTCAAATGCTCAAATCTTTAGAGTTTGAGCCGAGCAAATCTTTTTACGATTTAAAGTGAGAACCTCTATGACATTAATTATAGCTGAAGCTGGTGTTAACCATAATGGCAGTGACGACTTAGCGTTTTCTCTTGTTGATGCTGCGCATCAAGCAGGAGCTAATATAGTTAAGTTCCAAACATTCAAAGCTAAAAACTTAGTCACTGAAGATGCACAACAAGCTGAGTATCAAATTACTAATAGTGGTCAAAAAGAGTCTCAGTACTTAATGCTCAAGCGATTAGAATTAAGCTACGAAACGCATCATAAGTTAGTTAAATATTGTAATAATTTAGGCATTGAGTTTTTATCTACTGCATTTGACTCAGAAAGTCTTTCATTTTTAGTTGATGATTTAGGAATAACGCGATTAAAGTTACCATCTGGTGAAATCACAAATGCGCCATTGGTACTTGAGCACGCAAGAACAGGTTGTGATCTAATCGTATCAACAGGTATGGCAACGCTTTCGGAAATAGAGCAGGTATTATCAGTAATTGCTTTTGGTTATATAAACCCAGAAGGCACTCCAACAGAAGAAGCATTACAAACAGCGTATTTTTCAGAGCAAGGTAAGCAATTATTAAAAGATAAAGTAACACTTTTACATTGCACAACCGAATACCCAGCGCCATTTTATGATATAAATTTAAATGCCATGGACACCATGAAAGACGCGTTCAAGCTCAAAGTAGGGTACTCCGATCATAGTGCGGGAATAGTAGTGCCTATTGCTGCGGTAGCTAAAGGTGCAGTGTTAATTGAAAAGCATTTTACTGTTGATAAAGCATTGCCAGGGCCAGATCACAAAGCATCACTTGATCCAATAGAATTAAAAAAAATGGTTGATGGCATTCGTATTGTAGAAAAAATATTAGGTGATGGCATTAAAGGGCCAAGGCCTTCTGAAGTTAAAAATAAAGCCGTTGCGCGTAAAAGTTTAGTTGCAGCACAAGCAATTAAACAAGGAGACATATTGACGGAAAAGCATATTTCAGTAAAACGACCTGGGGACGGCATTGCACCAATTAATTTTTGGAAATTATTAGATACCCCAGCCACTAAAGATTACTCAGTTGGTCAATTACTCGATGAAAAATAAACCTCTTGTAATGATTGGTGGCGGAGGCCATGCCGCAACCTTATTAGAAATTCTTTTACTACAAGGAAGAGATATTATTGCTGTTGTTGCACCCGAAATAACAGCAGGCCAGGAGTTATTTAAAGATATTAAGCATTTTAAAAATGACGACGCTATTCTAAACTTTTCTCCTGAGGAAGTTGAACTTATAAACGGCATAGGGGCAATGCCTTATTCTGGTTTACGAACTAAGATCCATATTGAATTTAAAAGCAAGTTTTATGAATTTGCCACAGTGATCGCAAGCTCAGCTAATGTGTCTGCATACGCAACCATTGCACAGGGAGCGCAAGTTTTATCAAATGCCACAATTTGTATAGGAAGTAAAATTGGTTTTGGAACCATAGTAAATACTTCAGCTAGCATTGATCACGATTGTGAAATAGACGCGTTTTGTCATATAGCACCTGGCGTTATAATGAGCGGCCAAGTTTATGTAAAAAAGTCCGTACATATAGGCACTGGTGCAAAAATTATCAATGGCATTCAAATAGGCAAAAATACAATAATTGGTGTTGGCGCTAATATTTCAAAAACACTCCCAGACTCCGCTATCGTTTATGGAGCCAGACCATACATAAAACTGGAAGGTAAGTTATGACCACTAATTTTGAAAATATTTTGATCTCTCCAGATGTCAAAATACGAGACGCGCTAAAAGTAATAGACAAAGAAGCCATGCACGCTGCTTTAGTTGTTCTCGAGTGTAATAAGTTAATCGGCTTAGTAACCGATGGTGATATTCGTCGAGGATTAATTAACGGCATTGGTCTTGATGATCCTGTGACCGAAATAATGAATATATCACCAACCAGTGCAACAACGTCGATGTCTAATGAGTCCTTAAAAGTAATGATGCAAAAAAAGAAAATTTTGCTTTTACCTATACTTAATGAAAATGGCCGACTTGTTAATGTAAAGACATTACATGAAACACTTGAGATTGAAAAACGTGATAATCCCGTTTTTTTAATGGCGGGCGGCTTCGGCACTAGATTACGCCCACTAACAGATAACTGCCCAAAGCCCATGCTCAAAGTGGGTGGTAAGCCAATGTTAGAAATATTAATCAATCATTTTAAAAGTCATGGTTTTTATAAGTTCTATATTTCTACGCACTATTTACCTGAAGTGATCATGAGTCACTTTGGTGATGGTAGTCAGCACGATATAGAAATCACATACGTTCATGAAGATGCCCCTTTAGGCACAGGTGGCGCACTTTCGTTATTACCAAAGGGCATTCCTAAGCTACCTCTTATTATGATTAATGGAGATATCCTTACTAACGTAGATTTTGGAAAGGTCCTTGATTTTCATATTAAAAATCAAGCGGATGCTACTATGTGTGTTCGTGACTATGAAATTAAGGTTCCCTTTGGTGTTATTGAAGGTAAAGGAAATGAAATTTCAAATATCGTCGAAAAACCAACTTATCGCTACTTTGTAAATGCCGGTATATATGTTATTTCAAATAAAGTAATTGAGTCACTATCAAGTAATGAGTACTTAGACATGACAACATTATTTGAAAACTTAAAAGCGAACGATGAAAAAACATTAAAATTCCCGATACATGAATATTGGCTAGATGTTGGCCGCCATGATGACTTTAATCGTGCACAAGTTGATATTCATGATCTTGGGGTGCTTTAATGAATAATGAAAAAACTATTTTAGCGATTATACCTGCTAGGGGGGGAAGCAAACGCCTTCCAGGGAAAAATATTCTACCACTAGCAGGTAAACCAATGATTAATTGGTCAATCGAAGCTGCAAAAAATGTACCATCAATAGCGCGAGTAATGGTAAGTACAGATTGCGAAACCATTGCCAATACGGCAAAGGCCGCTGGCGGAGAAGTCCCTTTTTTAAGGCCTGCTAGCCTATCATCAGATACAAGCAGTAGTGTCGATGTAGTACGCCATACGCTTGAGTATTTTAAAGGTATAGGCGAATGTTTTGATTATGTATTACTACTCCAACCAACATCGCCTTTACGCTCCGCTGCTGATATACAAGGTGCGCTTGATTTATTAAATGTTAAAAATGCTGATTCAGTAATATCAGTTTGTGAGTGTGAGCATTCTCCACTGTGGAGTAATACATTAGATGATTCATTATCTTTAGAAAACTTCATCCCTAAAAATGTAAAAAATATGCGTAGCCAAGATCTACCACAATATTACAGATTAAATGGTGCAATTTATTTAACTAAAGTTGAACAGTTTCTGCAAGAAGGGGTTTTGATGTCTGGCAATAGTGTAGCTTATAAAATGGATAGCCATAGCTCTGTAGACATCGATACAAAACTAGACTTTATAATTGCTGAAACAATCCTGCGAGACAAAATACATGAATAAAATACTTATAATAGGTGCTGGGCAACTAGGAAGCAGACACTTACAAGGTGCTTTACAAAGTGCTTTACCACTGAATATTACGGTTGTAGACCCATCCATCGATTCGTTAAATATTGCACAGCTAAGAGCCGAGCAAGTCTCTATCGAAAATGTAAAAAGAACAGTGCAATACTCGCAAAGCTTACCAAAGGCAGAGTCATTCGACGTATGTATTATTGCAACCTCAGCACCAGTACGCGCTAAAGTAACAGCCAACTTACTTGCTGAAAATAAAGTTCGTTATATTATTTTTGAAAAGGTACTATTCCAAGCGCTGCGTGAATATACAGAAGTTGCAGCATTACTTGAACAGCATAATGTAACTGCATGGGTTAATTGCCCTCGAAGACTTTACCCTTCTTATCAGCAAATTAAAGAACTTTTAAACCCGAACGAAGTACTTGCAATGAAAGTGTCTGGTAGCGGCTGGGGAATGGCATGTAATAGCATTCACTTTATTGATTTGTTTTCGTATTTATGTAACGAAGCAAACTTACAAGCTACCGAAAATAATCTAGATACACAATTATTGGAAAGCAAAAGAGTGGGTTTTTACGAGCTAACCGGTAAAGCAAAGTTTATGCTTGGCCAGCATTCATTAGAGCTTGAGTGTACAACGGCTGACGAAGTAGCAATACAAGTATCGCTTTCATCTGATTCTAACACTATATCAATCGACGAAATTACAGGTACTATTATTACAGCCAATGTTTCAGCTGAGCAACAATTTAAGCACCAAGTAAAATACCAAAGCGAGCTAACCGGTTTAAATATTGATGAAATACTAAATACCAATACTTCATCATTAACTCCTTTTAATGAGTCGTGCCAGCTACATACCCCTATGATTGAGCTATACCTTGAGCATATAAATAACGTGCTAAATAAAAACTTATTAACGTGTCCAATAACATAAAAAGGAGAACAAAATGATTTGGTTAGTTGGCTCAGGCCCTATGTCGGTTGATTATGCAAAAATTTTAGATGCTCAAAATCGTGATTATATCGTTATTGGCCGTGGTAAAGTATCTGCAGATGAATTTACCAACAAAACAGGTAAAGAGGTTATTCAAGGCGGACTTGAAGCCTTTTTAGAAGCGGCCCCTGAATGCCCTGAAGCGGCAATTGTGAGTGTAGGCGTTGCACAGTTATACGCAACCACTCAACAGTTAATTCAAAACGGTGTAAAGCGCATATTGGTTGAAAAGCCAGGCGGAACAACATTAACCGAGCTTAATACTTTATATGAGCAAAGTACGGCAAGTGGCTGCGATGTTTTTATTGCTTATAATAGACGTTTCTTTGCTTCAGTTATCGCATTAAAAGAAAGGCTTAAGGCTGAAGGTGGCGTAACATCGTTCAACTTTGAACTAACAGAGTGGGCTCATGTTATAGAAAAAATAGACAAGCCTAAAGACGTGCTCAGTAAATGGTTTTTAGCTAATTCTACTCATGTAGCCGATCTAGCATTTTATTTAGGCGGTCAACCTAAAGAAATGGCTAGCTTTGTTACTGGTGAACTAAATTGGCACCCTACCTCTTCAATCTTCTCAGGGGCTGGTGTGAGTGAATCTGGCGCATTATTTAATTATGCAGCTAACTGGGAGTCGGCCGGACGCTGGGCTGTAGAAGTACTTACTAACGAAAATAGATACATATTAAAGCCAATGGAATCGTTGCTAGTGCAAAAAAGAGGCACTATTCCTCAACTTAGTGTCGAAATAGATGACTCGCTAGATAAAGAGTTCAAGCCCGGCTTATATAAACAGTTAGACGCATTTTTACAAGGCGATGTAACAAACCTTTGCTCGTTAGATGAACAGCGCCATATGTGTAGCTTTTATAATAAAATGGCAGGTTATGAGTAAGCATCAAGATCACGATTTAAATGTTTTTTATGTAGAGTCTCCAGGGCAGTTAATAAATGCCATGGAGGCAATATATAAATTTCAAAGTAAATGGAAGTTACTTATTCGCTATAATGGTGATGCCATAAATGATCAGCAAATAGAAAAAGTGCTTAACTTTTATATGAGCAAAAGTGAGCCTGTATTTACAAGTGGCGAAGTCGTAAAAGTTTACTCTTTCATTCGTTTTGTAACCACATTTATGAGTGTTTTATTATTGAATGGTAAAGCTAAAAAATATGTTGGCTGCCATAAAAGTAAATTTTTAAAACCGTTTCATTTATTAAGAACACCAATGATTTTAATGGATGATGGCGTGGCCACATTAGCTTATTTAAATCGGCTTAAAAACGAAAAAAGAAGCTTTATCCAACGGTTTTTTTCTACGCTTAACCCTATGGATTTATTTACAGCACTAGATTTATCTAGTTTTGATGTAGGAAAAGCAACTGTCGAAAAACATAACTTTAGCTTTTTAAAAAGTTTAATTACCGATAGCGACGACTCATCAAAAGTGTATTTTTTTGGGGCTAAGTATATAGAAGCATCGATTCTTAGTGAAAAATCCTACGAAAACCTATTAACACAAGTTATACAGGCATATGAAGGACAAGACGTATATTACCTTCCTCATAGAGGTGAAGATAGAGGACGATTAAACAGATACAAATCAATCGGATTTAAAATATATGAGCCTAGTTTTCCGTCTGAGTTAGAGCTGGTATTAACTGAGCATAAACCGGCTGTAGTCGCTGGCTTTTTTACTGCGTCTTTGTTTACAACAAGTGTAATCTCACCAAATACACAGGTCACCTCGTTTAAAATACCTAACGAGCTAATTAATACGCCATCATTAAATTATATATATGACTATTTTTCGACCTTTTCTAGTATTTATGAATTAGAAGCCTGAAATGAAAAAGCTTTTTACATTGAGCCTAGTTACACTTATTTCTTCTAGTGTCGCATTCTTATTTTTACCTTATATTTCAGCCAGTCTGTCAATGGCGTCTTTTGCTGATTATTCTTTACTGTACTCTTTAAGTGCGGTGTTGTCAGGTGTTTATATATTTGGCACCACTGCAAGTTATTCACTAGCCGCAGCAGAAAAAAATGATACATACGCATCTGATTCAGTACAGATGTTTTATACTGTAAATGTATTTTTAACCGTGTTTGCTTTTTTAGCCACGTTAATAGCGATAATTGGCTTTAATATTTCTTGGGCATTGTTGGCACTGCCTCTTTTAATCTCTGGAAGAAGTGTTTTTCAGGTTACCTCACATTATTTTAGAGTTAATAAAAACACATCTAAATTTGCTTGCTATCAAATAATTACTTTGACGGCCTCTTTTTTAGTGCCTTTAATATGCAGTGAATTAATTGAAGAGTTCTCAGGGATAGACTTTATTGCTGTTATGTCATTTATATTATTAGCAGCGGCATGTGTTGGTTTTGGGGTTTTATACAATGCGGGCCTTTTAAAGTTTACTTTAATTAACCCTTTAAAAATTACATTTTTTAGGTTTGGTTTGTTTGCAGCGTTGCATTCATTAGCCGCAGCGTTAATAACCATTATGGATAGATTTATTCTAATTGGATTTATAGAAAAACAAGTATTCGCACTTTATGCGCTGGCAGCAACCCTCGCATCAGCCCTTAGTTTGTTTTTTACTATTATCAATCAAAATATAGCGCCCGACTTTTACTCAAAAATGAAAATGACAAACAATAAAAGGAAGGTGTTTTACCAGTATCTCTTAGCGTATTCAGCCATTCTTGTTGTGGCATTTGGCCTGTATCAAGGTTTAATTAGCTATATTGTTGATATATTTTTCCCTAAGGAATATGCGGGAGCTGTTGAGTTTTCTAGAATATTAGCATTCGCTTCACTTATTCAGGGGATGTACTTTTTTGCATCATCATTATTAATGTATTTTAATTTATCTGAAAAGCTATTTAAAATTACTCTTTTGCTTGGCGGTATTAGTATCGTTTTTGGAATAAGTGCTTATAACTTTTTTGGTATATATGGTGTGATATATAATTGTATTTTAATTTGGTTTTTATATGCTTTAAGTGCTTATTTTGTAGGTTACAAAGAGTTAAAGCGTGTAATTAATTTGGAAAGTGTATGTTCATAATAAAAAGCTTACTTAGGGTTATATACCAGTTTATTGCACGGGCTAGAATCGGTTCGTATAAAACAAAACCTAGAGTAAATGGTTTTACCTTACTGACAAAAAAAACTTATATAGGCACTAACGTCAATTTTAATGGTTTTAGAGTGTATGGTAATGGGGAGGTTACAATTGGAGATAACTTTCACAGTGGTTCAGGGTGTTTCATTATAACGCAAGTTCACAACTATCAAGGCGAAAGTATTCCTTACGACAGTACCTATTTATACAAAACAGTCACTATAGAAGATAACGTGTGGTTTGGTATGAATGTATCGGTACTATCAAGCTGTGTTATAGGTGAGGGCGCAATTATTCAGGCTGGCTCAGTAGTTGTGAGCGATATTCCTAAATATGCAATTGCTGGAGGTAACCCATGCCGAGTATTTTCTTCTAGAGATGTAGAACATTACCAGCGACTAAAAGCGCAAGGGAAGTTCCATTAAATGGTAAGAAGTAAATTACTTAATAAGGTGTTTTTTGTCTTTTTTGTGTCATTTTTCTTCCAGCAATTTTGGTTAGTAAATATCGGTACGCCACTAAAGCCATATATGCTACTAGTGATCTTAATTGCGCCGGTTTTATTTTTGCTCCCCAAAATTAAAATTTATTCGCCTAAGCTGCTTGTATTACCCTTTTTGTTTTTTGTATATATGCTTTTTAGCTTTTACCAAGCTACAAATTTTAATTTAGTAATGGTTCGATTTATCGGAATTACACTATTAATTGTTGCCTACTTAATTTTAGTTATTTCATCTAAGCACATCACATTAGAATCATTTTATATTTTCATTAAGAAATTTTCCTACATTTATTTAGCCTTTAGCCTTGGTTATTATTTTATTGGCGTTGCTGGGTTATTGCTATTCGGCATGGAGCTAGATGGCGACAGAAAGCTATTTGGTTTATATATGGAAGGAGTACTGCCAAGGTTAAGAGGAGGAGCCGACAGCCCTAATAATTTTGTATTGTTACTGTTACTATTAAATGTAGGCTACTTAGTGAGTGCAAGTACGCTTAATAAAAAAGTAAGCTCAATTATAATGCTAGCTTCAGCTTTGTGCTTACTGTTAACGATTTCAGTAACAGGCTATGTTGCTTATGCATTACTGATCGCCACTATTAGCTTAAGAAAAGTTAAGTACTTACTGGGTTTAATTACAGTATTAACTTTATTGATGGTTGTACTCGCTTTTTCTTATTTTCAATTTGAATGGTTACAACAAATAATTAATGCCCGAGCTGATAGAGTGAGTAGTGGTAGTGGTCGTTCAGATCTTTTTGCATACATACTGCAATTAATTAGCAAACAGCCATTTTTTGGCTTTGGCTTAGCGCAAGTGCGTGAGTTTTTGGTTGGCTTTCATGGCCGAGACTTACAAAGTGCACATAACTCCTTTTTAGAAGTGTTTTTTGAAGGTGGTGTACTCGCTTTACTTTTATTTATCTTGTGCTGGATTATGCTAGTTTTAAAAATGGTCTCTAGTAAAGTTCCTGTTTATATAAAATTAATCCTATTAAGTTATATAGGTGGCTTGTTTCTTATTTCGATGGCTAACATGATGGTATATGTTGAGTTAATGGTTCTGAATTTATTTGCCCTTATATTTTATTGCAGGCTAGTTGAAGTTTATATCGGTAACAAAACAACATTAGTCGTATCGAAATAATATTAACTAGAGGTCTTCACTTAACGTAAAAATTCGCTCCATACAGCTATTGATAATTCATATATTTGATAATGTAAGAAAAAATAAAGCGGGTAGATGGTCGAATAAAAGCTCACCTAGCTTTTATTTATAAGCATTAAATTTTTACTAAATACTTTACGGCTTTTAAGCGGAATAAAAATAATTA
>NZ_PJBR01000112.1:0-13884 GCF_002863625.1 Pseudoalteromonas sp. MelDa3
AGCTTTATCAGAGGACACTTTCCTCTTTTTATGAGCAATGTATGTCCCCTTAATTATTTTTAATATTAATAACAAATCCTGTAACACATTGCCAGCTTTAAACTTTAAGTCAGGCTGTTCTTTTATTAAAATGCAGAAAAGAGGAAAACGTCCTCATTTCTTGACTTAGGAGGAAAAACGCCAATACTGTATATAAATACAGATAATTGAGATTTAAAATGAAAACTAACTCTCCTTTCCTTAATAGTATTATCAATTATATGTATAGCCATCACTATGCTAAAAAATCTATTGAAACTTATGTCTTTTGGATTACTGCGTATATCCATTTTCATAATAAGCGGCACCCTACCAGTATGGGCAATAATGAAGTAGAAATATTTTTAAATTACTTAACAGTCACTAAAAAAGTGGCAGCGAGAACACAAGCAACCGCTTTAAATGCACTTGCTTTTTTATATAAACATATTATAAAAAATGAGCTCTCATTAGATTTAAACTTCGTTAAAAGTAACCGCCAACAGAAACTTCCTGTCGTACTTACACAAACTGAGGTGTCGCTATTTTTTAGAAATATAAATAAACGACATTATTTGATAGCAAGCCTGCTATATGGAAGTGGTTTACGGCTGATGGAGGCAGTAAAAATAAGAGTTCAAGATATTGACTTCGACTATAAAAACATACGCATTTGGAACGACAAGGGTAATAAAAATCGTATTGTGACACTTGCTGAAGAATTAATACCAATGCTAAGAAATCAAATAATTCAAGTTGATGAATATTTACAGTTAGATTTAAAAAATGATGCGTACGCCGGCGTATGGATGCCTCATCGACTTAGTAAAAAATACCCAAGCGCTAATAAGTCTTTACAATGGCAGTTTCTGTTCCCATCACATAAATTAAGTACGGACCCTGAAACAGGAGAAATAAGACGTCACCACTTAGATCATTCAGGGGTAAGAAAGGCAGTTAAACTGTCTTCAACAAAAGCTGAAATTAACAAACACGTTACCCCACACACTTTGCGCCACTCATTTGCTACGCACTTGCTGCAAAGCGGCGCTGATATACGTACAGTACAAACACAGCTAGGTCACAGTGATGTGCGTACTACGCAAATATATACCCATGTACTGCAGCAAGGCGCTAACGGGGTTATTAGCCCTTTTTCAAGATTATAAGCGTCTCTTTTTAATACTCTACAGATACATATTCACTTTCAAACCAATACCGTCATCTATTTCCATTTTAAAAACATAAAAAAAGCCCCGCTTGTTTTTACACAAGCGGGGCTCCACACTAATACTTTTCAAGAATAAAAGCGCCGATACTGCGGGCGCTTTGCATCATTGAATTTAATTACTTTAACTTACTGATTAACTACACTTTTAAGCGGATTAATCGGCTGTGCGTTATCGTCTAGTAGGTTCATATCAAAATCGAACTCATCTACACGAATCGCTTTTTCACGTTTGATGTTGTAATCAATTAACTGAACGTGTTCAGCTTGTGTGATTACGTTTGCCGCTAGTGCGTTATCAAGCGTGATGTTAAAGCGTATACCTGGTTTAATTACTTTAGCACGTAATGCTTTTTTAACTTTAGCCAGTTCGCCAAGTGATGCCATTTTAGCTTTGTAAGCTTGCTCATTAATATGATGGCCATCGCCCACTACTGGTTTAACTAAATGCGTGATTTGCGCTTTAAATGCGGTATCTAGCTGAGCTTGCTTAGCTAGTTTGCGGATTAAATCGTCGCTAATTTTTGGCATTTTAGTTGAGTAGTTCATTGTAATGAAACGAATAAACTTACGTGTACCACTTGCAGGGAAGTTATCTAAAAACTTATGCAATGCTTCTTCAGCACTTTGTAGTGCAAAACGAGTCGCGTAATGGAAATACGGCGCTGCTTGCTCACGGTCACTACTTGATACTTTTTGCTCGTAGTATTTAATTGATGCCATAGCTGCATATAAGAAGCTCATTACATCGCCTAAACGTGCCGATAGCATTTCTGCTTGTTTTAACTTACCGCCAAGTACAAGTAACGAAAAGTCTGCGTACACTGCAAGTTTTGCAGATAATTTATGTACTGCTTTTTCATAGTCGCGTACTTCTGGTAATTCAGAATTAGCACTTGCTGTAAATGGTAAAACCCCCAGGCGGAAAGCACGTAAGCTGTTTGCTGTGCTGTAACCAATTGTTTTACGCAAAATGCCGTTAAATTCTTTATCTGCGCCTTTGTCTTCGCTGTGAATTGACTCAACCATAGATTGTAAGTATGGGTGACAACGCATAACACCTTGACCAAATATCATTAGGTTACGTGTAAGAATGTTCGCGCCTTCTACCGTAATGGCAATCGGCTGAGCAACATAACCACTTGCTAATGTATTTTGTGGACCATTTTGAATCGCTTTACCTGCTTGAATATCCATTGCTGAATCAAGCACGTCGCGACCAAGCTCTGTCATGTGGTATTTAGCGATTGCGGTTACTACTGATGGTTTTAAGCCCATGCCTAAGCCTTCAGTTGTAAGTACGCGCATTGCTTCTTGTAGGTATGTTTTACCTGCAATGTCAGCTAGTTTTTCTTGAATACCTTCAAACTGGCCAATGGCTAAACCAAACTGTTCACGCACTGCTGCGTATTCTGATGCTGATTTAAATGCAACTTGTGCTGTACTAACACCTAGCGCAGGTAATGAAATACCACGGCCAGCACCTAAACAGCTAACCAGCATTTGCCAACCACGGCCGATGTTTTTCTGTCCACCAATAACAAAATCCATTGGTACAAATACTTTGTTACCACGTGTAGTACCGTTGTAAAAACGAATACCCATTGGGTCATGGCGATTACCAAGCTCTACACCTGGGTGCTCTTTTGGAATAAGTGCACAGGTAATACCTAAGCTTTCTTTGCCACCTAATAAACCATCAGGGTCCATTACTTTAAAAGCTAAACCAAGTACAGTAGCAATAGGTGCAAGCGTTATGTAGCGCTTGTCCCATGTGATCTCAAGGCCAAGTACTTCTTCGCCTTTATACATGCCTTTAGTAACTGTACCAATGTCTGGAATGCCACCTGCATCAGAACCCGCTTCTGGGCTTGTTAATGCAAAACATGGAATGTCTGTACCATTTGCTAGGCGTGGTAAGTAATGTGCTTGTTGTTCTTGCGTACCAAAGTGGAGTAATAACTCACCCGGGCCTAACGAGTTAGGAACCATTACGGTTACCGCAACTGCTGAGCTCTTAGTCGCAATTGTGCCAACAATAGTAGAGTTTGCATAAGGGCTAAACTCTAAACCACCAAACGACTTAGGAATGATAAGCGAGAAAAAACGCTCTTTTTTCAAAAATTCTAAGATGTCATTTGGTAAATGAATGCCGTTTTGAATCACTGAATCGTCAATCATGCCCAGTAGTTCTTTTACTGGACCGTCTAAGAATGCTTGCTCGTCTGCGCTTAATGTAGCAGCAGGTACATCGCGAAGTGCACTGAAATCAGGCTTACCTTGGTAGATAGAACCTTCAAGCCATACATCACCCGCGTCTAGCGCTTCTTGTTCTGTGATAGAAATACTTGGTAATACTTTTTTTAGTTTTGTACGTAAACTCATGATTGAACTCATCCGACCAGCTAAATAATAACTACATTACGTCATAAAAAATCGTTTAGATCAATTACTCTATTCAATTAATTAACAGTTTTTTCAATTTATTTTCTTTACCTGAACGTAAACTGTTGAAACACAAAGGCTTACAGTTGTACGCTGAAAAAAAGTATTTTAGCTAAAATGATGAATAAAACAGCAAAAGCGCTAGCGCTGTATCTATTTTTTTATGGGCATAAAAAAACGCAGCACAAATAGGCTACGTTTTTATTCAATTTGTAGAGGCTACATTATCAGTTAATCTAGCTAAAACTACTTAAATTTAAATCAAATTGTATAAGCGCTTCACTTAGCAACTTTAACAACTTGCTTGCCGGTAAAACCACCAGCAAGTTGTTTATTAAGTGCTTGCGATACTGACTCAGCACTAAAATCTACGGGCGTTATTTCTGGGTGTTTAATGTCGCCACTAACAGATCCTTCAAGTAACAGGTTGCCCATAAAACTCAAACGTTGTTGTGCACATAAACTATTAGCAAGCCACGCACCACCAATCGATACAACACTAATATTGGGCGCTCGGTGATACATTAAGTCTTGATCAAAACAAGGGAGCGGATTTAAGCAGGCAATACGTCCGCAAAAACGCATTAACTCAATATTACGCTGAGTACACTCACCACCAATCGTATCAATAACCGCATCAAAGCCTTGTGGGCCAAGTTCTCTGCGGATTTTTTCGCATAGCTTTTTATCGCTATAGTCAAAAACCACATCAGCGCCTAACTGCTTAACCAACTTATGATTACGCTTTGATGCTGTGGTAAATACGTCTGCACCGCGCTGCTTTGCATATTGAATAGCAAACTGCCCTACCGCTCCGGCTCCGCCTTCAATAAAAATAGTATCGCCTTCACTAATGCCTATTTTATCTAAGCTGATAAGTGCTGCCATACCGGCGCATGGAAGTGTTGCTGCAATGGCCGGATTTAAACTGCTTGGCACAACCGACACTGCAAAGTTAGGTACTTTGGTGTATTCGCTCAAAGCACCTTGCTCACCAATGTTGGCATGCCACATAACCCGCTCGCCAACATTTGGAAACACACCTTTATTAGCTTTAACCACAACACCTACGGCATCTAAGCCTAAAATGTGTGGATACTGCCATTTACAAAAGCCTGTTTTAGCAAATTGACCATCAACTGGATTTAAACCAACGTACTCTACTTTTACAAGCAGCTCGTTATCTGCACAAATAGGAACAGGCAGCTCAGCATCCGCTAAGTCAATTGCTTCATTTGGTTCTGGCAGTACAATAGCGCGCATCATTTGCGGGATAATGTATTCATGTAAATTTTCAGTATTTGGCATCAATATAACTCTACTTATTAGTGTCGTTTAACGCATAACTCCATTGGCCATTAAATGACTGGTAAGCATTTACTTTGGCAAGCAGTGAAGTGATTGTTGTTTCAACAGCATTTTCTTGTGCTATTAAAACATCCTGGCGCGCATCTAACAACTCAAGATAAGGAATTTGACCTTCTTCGTACATTGCTTGTGCTTGTAAAAATGCTTTATTAGCAAAGTCATAGCGTTCGTCAGCAAAGCGTTTTTGCTGTGCTTGATTGACCAATAATTGCAATGAAAGTTCACTTTCACTTAGTGCAGTTAATACTACTTGTTGATAATCGCTGTAAGCGGCTTCACTTAAAAACTGCTGCGCGTCGCGCTGTGCTAATAATGCTGGGTAGCTTAATAACGACCATTGCAACTGCGGCGCTACTTGCCACTGTTGGTCGGTATTTTTTAAGCCTGTGCTATCTATACTCACAACCCCTGCAAATGCAGATAAGCTAATATCTGGTAATAACGCTTTGCTAGCTGCAACACTTAAACTATTTGCTTGGCTAAAATCAAACAATGCACGGCTAATATCTGGACGTAAGGCAATGGCATTATTAGCGTTTTTTAGTGCTACGCTAAAGTCACGTTCAAGCACACCTTGCTCGTTTTCAATAGCAATATTTTGCGCTAACTTACCGCTTAGTACTGCAAGGGCAGATAAATCGCTGTATTTTGCATACTCAATGGCAGGCATTAGTGCTTGTTGCTGCCTAAGCTGCGCCATAGTACGGTTTAAATCAAGCTCGTTTGCGACGCCTTCGTCAACACGGGCTTGAAGAACGTCAATACTTTGCTCAAGCGCTTCAATTTGAAGCGTAACAATGTGTTGTTTTTCAACATTGCCTTGATAACTTACAAAGCCTTTAACGACTGACGAAACAACTTCAATTTGCAGTAAACGTACTTGCTCTGCTTGGCTCATGGCTGATGCATTTGCAGCATCAACCAACGCCGTTATACGACCAAATAAATCTAGCTGCCAATCAAGTGCAACGTTTGCACTTGATTGACGGTCATAAACGCTTGGTGCATCGCTTCGAGCTGCGCCAACATTTACGCCACCTTGCGGAAGGTACTGGGCTTTTTGCTCTCCTAGTCGCGCTAATGCACTTTTAAGTGTTAGCTGGCTTGTTTGCAAATTATAGTTATTTGCAAGCGCACCGGTAACAAGCTCATTTAGTTGATCAGAATTAAGCTTTTTCCACCAGTTTGTTTCATCAGCAACGCTAACGTTACTAGCAATATTAGCTTTGGCAACAAATTCGTTAACGGCTTTTTGCTCGCTCATGGTGTCTATTTTACTCGCACACCCGGCTAAAAACGCAGCGACTAATACTGCACTGGCGGTCAGACTTGTTTTAAGTCTTTTTTGCATTAATTTAGTCATGAGTATTCTCCTGCGCTTTCTCTTTTTTGTTAGTCACTAACATATAAAATACCGGCGTAAACAATAGGCCAAACACGGTTACACCTATCATCCCTGAGAATACTGCGTTACCCATTGCGTGTCGCATTTCGGCGCCTGCACCGGTGGCAAGTACTAACGGTACAACACCTGCTGTAAATGCAATTGAGGTCATTAATATTGGGCGCAAGCGCATACGACATGCCTCAAGTATTGCCTCTAAGTGCGATAAGCCTGAGTCGTGTCTATCTTTTGCAAACTCAACCATCAATATTGCATTTTTAGAAGCCAACGCGACCAGTACTATTAACGCTATTTGGGTGAATATGTTGTTGTCTGAGCCAACAAACCACACACCTAACAAGGCTGAGAAAATAGTCATTGGTACTATTAATATAATTGCCAGTGGTAAACGTAAGCTCTCGTACTGCGCTGCAAGTACCATAAATACAAGTAATACAACTAACGGGAATACATAAACCATGGTGTTACCGGCAAGTACTTGTTGGTACGTTACTTCAGTCCACTCATATTCAATACCTGTTGGTAGTGTGTCTGCGAGTACTTTTTCAATAGCAATTTGTGCTTGATCAGAACTATAACCTGGCGCTGGGCTACCATTTAGCTCTGCACTTGGGTAACCGTTGTAATGCATAACACGGTCAGGACCAATCGTTGGAGTTACAGTTAGTACAGACCCCAGTGGCACCATATTACCTGAGCGGTTACGTACTTTTAAATTAAGTATTTGATCAGGATCTAAGCGATAGTCAGCATCAGCCTGTGCATTTACTTGGTACGTTCGGCCAAACATATTAAAGTCATTTACGTACACAGAGCCTAAGTAAATTTGCAGTGCATTAAATACTTCATCAAGTGGAATACCTTGAATAAGCGCTTGCTCACGGTCAATATCAATATCCATTTGTGGAACTTGGATACGGAAACTTGAGTACAAGCCCATTAATGCAGGGTCTTGTTGCGCTTTAGTAATTACGGCTTGCAGACTATTAAATAAGGCTTCAAATCCTTTATTAGCTCTGTCCTCTATTTGCAGTTTAAAACCACCGGTAGTGCCTAAACCTTGAATTGGCGGCGGTGGAAATACCGCTACAAATGCTTCATCAATGGCAGCAAAACGTTTATTCAACTCTGCAGCAATCGCCATCGCTGATTGGCTTGGGTCGGTACGTTTGTCAAAGCTTTCAAGTGGTGTAAATACAATGCCGCTGTTAGGGCTATTAGTAAAACCGTTCACTGATAAGCCAGGAAAAGCAACTGTATGTGCAACGCCTGGTACTTCTAATGCAATTTGCTGCATTTGAGCAAGTACGTCTTCAGTACGATCAAGGCTTGATGCGTCAGGTAACTGCGCAATAGCCACTAAATACTGTTTATCTTGCTGTGGAATAAAGCCACCTGGTACGGTATCAAATAACTTAATTGTGCCACCAACAAGTGCAATGTAAGCCACCATTACAACAACGGTCATACGAATTAGTTTTTGTACCAGTTTTTCGTAACCTTTAGCACCACGATTAAATACGCGGTTAAATGGTTTAAATAACCAACGACCAAACAATTTATTAAGTAAACGCGTAAATGCATCTGGTTTTGCATCATGCGATTTTAATAACAATGCAGCAAGCGCAGGCGATAACGTTAATGAGTTAAACGCTGAGATAATCGTCGAAATTGTAATTGTAAGTGCAAATTGCTTATAAAACTGACCTGATAAACCGGTAATAAACGCAGTAGGAATAAATACAGCACTTAGTACTAGCGCAATGGCAATAATAGGGCCTGTTACTTCACTCATTGCAACGCGGGTTGCTTCAAGTGGCGATAAGCCTTTTTCAATATTACGCTCTACGTTTTCAACAACTACAATCGCATCATCTACAACAATACCTATGGCCAATACTAAACCAAACAACGACAAGGTATTAATTGAGACACCTAACCACTGCATTACGGCAAACGTACCAATAAGTGAAATAGGCACAGCAATTAGCGGAATAATTGATGCTCGCCAGGTTTGTAAAAATACAATAACAACAATAACTACCAGCACAATTGCTTCAAGCAACGTTGCAATTACCGCGTCAATTGAGCCGCGAACAAATACCGTAGGGTCGTACACAATGTCGTATTCAACACCAGTAGGGAAATCTTTAGATAAGCGCGCCATTGTTTCGCGTACTTGATCGGAAAGCTCAATAGCGTTTGAACCTGGGCGTTGGAATATTGGCATTGCAAGAGCTGGTTGGTTATCAAGCTCAGCACGCAGTGCGTAAGTGTCTTGACCTAAATCAACGCGGGCTATATCAGATAAACGCGTTAACTGACCTTCGTCGCCTACTTTAATAATAACTTGTTCAAATTCTTCAATACTGTTTAAACGACCTTTAACGTTTAACAATATTTGAAATTGACTGTCGTTTGAAATTGGTTGCGCACCTAAGCTACCTGCAGCAACTTGCTGGTTTTGCGAGCGAAGTGCTGTTACTACATCTGTTGCTGTTAATTCGCGTGCAGCAAGTGCATCTGGGTTTAGCCATACTCGCATTGAGTATTTGCCAGCACCAAACATGCGAATATCACCTACGCCTGGTAAGCGCGCAATTTCATCTTTAATGTTTAAATCAGCATAGTTAGATAAGTAAGCTGTGTCGTGCGTTTTTTCAGGAGAGTATAAATGCACTACCATGGTTAAATCTGGTGATGACTTTTCAGCCACAACACCTAAACGTTGTACTTCTTCTGGCAAACGCGGAAGTGCACTGTTTACACGGTTTTGTACTTGTACTTGAGCACGGTCTAAATCGGTACCTAACGCAAAGGTTACCGTTAGTGTCATGCGGCCATCACTGGTACCTTGCGAAAACATATATAGCATGTTTTCAGTACCGTTAATTTCTTGCTCCAGCGGTGTTGCCACTGTTTGCGCAATAACGGTAGGGTTAGCACCCGGGTAGTTAGCGGTAACAACAACTGTTGGAGGAACTACTTCTGGGTATTCACTAACTGGTAATTGGAATAGTGATATACCACCAGCAATTAAAATAACCAATGACAGCATGGCCGCAAATATTGGACGCTGTATAAAGAAATGCGAGAATTTCATCAATAAACCTTATTGCTTAGCCACAAGTTGTGCGTTGTCATTTAACAATGTAAATGCCACACCACTTGTATCAATTGTTACTGTTTGCGGAGAGATTGGCATACCAGGGCCTACGCGAGCTGGGCCATTTACAGCAATAACATCACCTTCGTTAAGGCCCGATGTAACCGCACGTAATGCACCGTAACGCTCACCAGTAGTGATAAGTTTGTATTCAAGTACGTTGTTTTCGCCAACCGTTAATACAAAACGATTTTTTAAGTCGGTACCAATTGCACGTTCTGGGATAATAATCGCGTCGCTAATAGAGTTGGCTGCAAGCTTAATACGTGCAAACGAGCCTGCGCGTAATTGGTTGCTGTCTTCATTAAATACCGCACGTACGCGTAATGTACCCGTTGATGAATTAATTTGGTTATCAATAAAGTTAATGTAGCCTTTGTATGCAAAATCGCTTTGACCCACTTTTTGCATTACAACAGTTTGGTGGCTCGCAGCAGTAACATCATTAAAAGAGCTATTCCATGTGCGTTCATCAACATCAAAATAAGCGTACATAGCTTGGTTTGAAACAATTGACGTTAATACGCTTTGACCCGCAAGTATGTTATTACCTTTGGTAATATTTGCGCGAGAAATAATGCCATCAATTGGTGATACTACTGACGTAAACTCTAAATCAAGCTCTGCTGAAGTAAGTTGTGCTTGAAGTGCAGAAAGCTGTGCTTCGCGTTGGCGTAGTGTTGAAGTACGCGCTTGTGCTTGCTCAGTTGAGATTGCCTTGCGGTCTAATAAGCGTACCGCACGTTTGTCTTCACTTTTAGCTTGCTCTAAGGCAGCTTCTGCGCTATTGATTTGTGCTTTTAAGCTTGCAACAACCGCTGCAAATGGGCGAGCATCTAATTGAAATAAAACATCGCCTTCTTTAACCACGTCGCCTTCTTTAAATTCAATGCTATCGATGATTCCCGATACACGCGGCATTAAAGCAACTTCTTGTGGAGACTCTAAACGAGTTGTATATGTGTGCCAGCTTTGTACCGGCTTAACAAGCACCTGTGCTACATCAATTGGTTGAAGTTGCTGTGCAGGTGCTGATTGAGCTGTGCTCTCATCAGCACAACCCGCAAGTGTTAAAGATGCCGCAGTAAGTGCAGCAGCAATTAGATGTTTGTTCATGAAGACGCTCCATTGTTGATTAGCCTCGCATAATACGGATTAAACCCGTGTGTAAAAACCATAGATTTTTAAATTCATTAATGCCAAAATGGCATCAATAGATTAGTTAAGGTGTAATAATGGATACAACAAGTCGACTTTTAATGTTACTTGAAGTGGTTGAGCAAGGCTCTTTTGCAAAAGCTGCAGAAATACGCAACATAGATCGCTCTGTTATATCTAAACAAATTAGCCGTTTAGAGGATGAGTTAGGCGTTAGGTTACTTAACCGAACCACGCGTTCATTTTCGCTCACAGCGGCGGGTGCCGAAATGATCAAAAAAGCCGCTGAGCTTAGAGAGCTGCTCGGCGAAACCGTACGCATGGCTGAAAACTACCATTTAGAACCGCGTGGCGTATTAAAAATCACTTCTTCAACACTTATTGGTCGTCGTTATTTACAACCTGTACTTAATGATTTTCAAAAACGCTTTCCTCAAGTAGAAGTTGAACTGCGTTTAGACGATAGATTAGTAGATATAGTCTCTGAAGGATTTGATTTGGCTTTTCGTGTAGGTGAGCCTAAAGATTCGTCACTTATTGCACGTAAAATAGCGCGTAACCGATTATTAATTTTAGCTGCACCGCAGTTTATTGAAACTTACGGTATGCCAAAAACAATCGAAGAGTTAGCGCAATTACCAGCAGCAAGCTATGCCAGTAATTCTATTCGAGTAGAAACCATAGATTACTACGATAGTAAGGGTGAACGCTGCGAGCAAAAAATAAAAAGTGTGTTTCGTGCTAATGATGCCGAGTCATTGTTAATGAAAACATTATCGGGAACAACTTACTTTGTTGCCCCTGCATTTATTATTGGTGATGAAATAATACAAGGTAAGCTAGTGCCTTTATTGACCGATGTAAAACTGATGGAGTTTAGTGCGATGTATGCCGTATATCCGCACCGAGATTTACCAGTGAGGACCCGGTTGTTTTTTGATGCTGTGCGCGAGCATTTAGGAAAAGATAAACCGATTTGGGAAAACGGGATCCCCAATTTTGAGCAAATGTATTAAGTAACCCTGCTTAAGCAACTACCGTTTCGTAGTCATGTTCTTTTTTAAACTTACAATACACTTTATTGCGGCCAAATTGTTTTGCTTTATATAACTGTTTATCTGCTTGGTTTACAAAGCTTTCCAATGAATTAGTACTTTTAAATTTTGCAACACCAATACTGGTTGTAACATTAATTGCAAGGCCGTCAATGTCAAATGTGGTATTTTCAAAGCGTGCTCTTATTTGTTCAGCGGTATTAAGTGCAGCCTCTTCATTTGCAAAAGAGCTAAATAAAGCAAACTCTTCACCGCCTACTCTAAATACATACCCTCTACCAAGCACAACTCTTAGTAAAGTGGCCACTTCGATAAGTACTTGGTCACCGACACCATGGCCATGCTCATCATTTATCTGCTTAAAAAAGTCTAAATCGAGTAAAAACAAATATAACTGTGACTTATCTTGTAGTTCAACTTCAAAATAGTGGTTCATTGAAAGGCGATTACCTGCACCCGTTAACGGATCAAGTAACGCTAAATTTTTAAGGCGCTTTGAAAAATGTGAGCGGCTCCCTTCAAAAACATGAGAAATCGCCCAAATACTTAAATAAGCACAGAGTAGATTAAGGGATAAGTTAAAAGTTTCAAAGGGGGCAAGTGTAGACTTACTCCCTAAAATAAACACTTGGATAACTAATAAATTTGCAGAGAAAATTACACCATATTGTTTACCTAATAACAGGTAGTACAAAATAGGTAATGCAAATGACCATACAAACACACCATTACGAGGCGATGCTAAGGATGTACCTAAAATAACAATTAGCGTTATAAGTACACACATTATTAAGGATTGCCAAAACTGTAGTGGACGGCGTATAAGTGAAATATAAGTAAATATACAATAAATAGAAAAACAGATTTCGATGTAGCCAAGCAATGGAAAGTTATTTACGGTTAAATTAAATCCCGCAAATCCTACCGATAAAAAACCAAAACAAAGACACATCCCTCTCAGAACGTCCTTTCTTAATGATTTAGTGCTATTAAGAGCCGCGATATCCATTCTAATCACTTAATAAAAATAAAAAGTAAGTTTAACGTGAAAATACAATTTAACAAGCCTTGTTGATATAAAACCATGTAGATACAACCAGTTATTTACATTTTAGGGATAATGTAGTGTGTTTTAGAAACACGTTTGATGCTTTAATATCACTAAGTGGCTTTAACAACTAGCCACCTAACATGGATAAATTAGTAGTAATACCTGTATTACCTTGGTGTAAAAGGTGAGTTGGCTTTTTGGTTTTAATATAACGAGATAACAATGCCATTAATTCACTGTTTGAACTGTCGTTCATATATTCTCTTAGCGAAATACCCTCTTCAGAAAACAAACACAAGTGCAGATTCCCTTTTGCTGTAACCCTTAATCGGTTACAGGTACTACAAAAGTCGTTGCTGTAAGGCATGATCAAACCAATTCTGCCTTGATAATCAGGATGAGCAAACTCTTGAGCAGGACCTGCTGATGCACTACGCGCAACTTGCTGCCAACCCGTTTGTAATAACTGAGTTTTTAAAACTTGCCCAGAAACATGGTTAGCATCAAAAAAAGCTTTGTTGTCGTTTGTTTGCATCAATTCTATAAAGCGGATGGTAACGGGACGGTGTTTAACCCAGTTTAAAAATGTATCAAACTCTTTTGCGTTGTATTGCTTCATCAGCACGCTGTTTATTTTTACCGAATCAATACCCGTTTCAAGCGCAGTATCAATGCCTTTCATTACTGAGGTAAATTTGTCATGCCCAGTAATGGTGTTAAACATGCGTGAATCTAAACTATCAATGCTTACATTAATGGCGTTTAAGCCTGCATCTACCCAGTCATGAATATTCTTATGAAGAGAAAAACCATTGGTAGTCATTGCAATTTTTTTTATGCCCGCGACATCTTTTGCCGCGCGAACAACATCTATAAAATCTTTTCTAAGGGTTGGCTCTCCGCCAGTGATCCTTACTTTTTCGATACCATGGTGTGCAAACGCTTTAAGCGTGTTGCTAATTTCATCAATTGTGAGAAAACCACGGTCAT